>CAIPGK010000189.1 GCA_903864575.1 uncultured Chloroflexota bacterium | reverse complement strand
CGGACCGCAACAACAACCGCATCGCGATCTGGAACCGCCCGGATGCGGCCAGCACCACCTGGTCCTACCAGGCCCAATTCGGCACGAGCGGTTCAGGCAACAGCAATTTCACTGGACCTGAAAAAGTGTGGGTTTCCAACGATCTTCTCACCGCCTGGATTGCGGATTTCTGGAACGACCGCATCTCCATCTGGTCCCGCCCGGATGCGGCCAGCGCGAACTGGACCTACCAGGCCCAGTTCGGGACTGCGGGCGCGGGCGACAACAATCTCAGCGGGCCGATGGCTGTTTGGGTGTCGGACGACGGGCTATCCGCCTGGGTCTCGGATGGCAACAACGGGCGGGTGGTGAACTGGACCCGTCCAGATGCGGCCAGCACCACCTGGAGTTACCGGACCCAGTTCGGGTCTCCCGGCACTGGGCCCAGCAACCTCGGCGTTCCGGCGGGGCTGCGTCTATCCAGCGACCAGAAGACCGCGTGGATCGCGGATTTCAACCCCAGTCGTGTTTCGGTCTGGACCTACTCCTGACCTGACCGAACCTGCCGCCCGTCCGCATCTGCCTGGGCGGCATTCCTCTCCCATCGCCAGCGGCGCTCCGTGCCTCCGGTGCGCGTCGATGGACCGGCGGCCTTCGCTTCGGCGGGGGCCGCTGGCGTTCCGCATCCACGCCGCGCGCCATGCTGCGTGCCAGCGGCGCCGCGGGAGGGCGCCTGCGCCGTACGGATCCTGACAGCACCGTCTTCGCCCGAAACCGGGCAATCGCCGCAAACCAGCGCCGTGTCGGAGTTCGGCCAGGCGGGACCTTCCGCCCCGGCGCGGCGGATTCCGGCGACATCGGGAAGGCTGGCAACCCACAGATCAATTGACATTGCCGAGGCGAAACTCTAAGATCGAATTCCTACCGAAAAACTCATGGTGATTCACGCGGCTGCGGGGATGGTGATGGATCAGAAGCGTCTCGATGATCTCGTACGGCGGTTGTCGGAGCATGTCTCCCGGCGTGGCGTCGTCGCCACCGCACTTGCCGGCGGCGCCGCCATGGGCGCCGGCGCTCTCGACGCCGAGGCTGGCGGCGGCAAGGCCAAGGGCCGGAAGCGCGGCGCCGGAAAACCTGACTCCGAAGGTCCTTGCGGCAACAAGAAGCGCAAGGACAACATCTGCACCAGGAACCAGGACTGCTGCACCAACATCTGCGAGACCAAGCTCGGCAAGAAGAACAACGACGGGAAGGGCCGTTGCCGCTGCATCCGCACTGGTAATGCCTGCATAGAGGACAGGAACTGCTGTAACGCGCCATGCGTGAACCAGATATGCGGCTACGTTTCCTGACCAAGCCCGACCTCCTCGAATGAGCGAGGTGGCCCGGAATGTGGCTCCGGACCCTCCGCTCGCCGCGAGTTCTGGCATGTTCCCGGGGTATCCATGACCATACTCGTCACCGGCGTAGCAGGGTTCATCGGCGCAGCGGTTGCCGGCGCGTTGCTGGAAGCCGGACAGACCGTGATCGGGCTCGACGATCGCAGCGGTCCTTCGATGCCGGCGCTGGTCGAGCAGCGGCTTGCCGCTCTGCGGATGTTTCCCCGGTTTCGCTATCTCGATCTCGACATCACCGAGGCGGGGGCCCCTGTGGCCATCGCCGCGCTTGCCCCGGAGCGGGTGATTCACCTGGCTGCGAGGACGGGCGTTCGCGACTCCCGCCATGATCCCGGCCGCTACCTTTCCACCAACGTCGGCGGGTTCGGCGCGGTCCTCGAGGCGTGCCGGCTGGCCGGTTGCCCCCGCATCGTCTACGCCTCGTCGAGTTCCGTCTATGGCGATGGCTCCGCCGGTCCTGGCAACATGGGCGTCCCGCTCAATGTCTATGCGGCGACCAAGCAGGCCGACGAGCGGATCGCCGCCGGGTACGCCGCCTCCTTTGGATTGCACATCACCGGACTGCGGTTCTTTACGGTCTACGGTCCAAAAGGCAGGCCAGACATGGCGATATGGCAATTCGTCGAGGCCATGCTGGAGGGACGGCCAATGCTCCTGCACGGGGAAGGCCGGATGACGCGCGATTTCACCTGGATCGACGACGTGGTCGAGTGCGTCATCCGGGTGCTCGATCTGCCGCATACCAAACCCGGCTCCGCGGATGTCTATGATGTCGGAATGGGCGCCCCGGTGGCCCTGACCACGGTGGTCTCCCTGCTCGAGGCCTCGCTCGGCGTGCGTGCCGATGTCCGCCTTGTGGCCGGCCCCGCCGGAGAAATGGCCGACACCCGCGCCAACCCCGAGCCGTTGCGCGCGGTCATCGGCTACGCGCCGTCCACTCCCCCGGGGCAGGGGATGCCGATCTTCGCCGCCTGGCTTCGCGGGTGGCGTGCCGCGACCTTCGCGTGATGGGTTCCCACATGAACGCACCTGTGCGCCGATTGTTGAAGTACCCCTGGCATACGGCCCATGACTACGAGCTGGCGAAGATCGGCCACCAGTTTCTCTACCTTACCGACACCCACCGGGTTTGGGACCGCGCGCAACGGCCGGTACCGGACACCATCCGCTGGGTGCCTTCGATGGACGCCGAACCGACCGATGCGATGATCCTCCATGTCGATCAATGGACGTTGCAGGAGCCCGCGAAGCGGGCCCTCGTGGAGACCCGCGCGGCGGCCTACCCGGGGCCGAAACTGGTGATCAACCACGGCTGCAACCTCGTGGATGGCTGCTCATCCAGCCAGATGGCCGAGTTCCTCTCCTGGGCCGATGCCGTGGTCTGCAACAGCAGCACCGCCTGGCGGCTTTGGAACCTGCCGGCATCCCGCTACATCCATCACGGCATGGATGTCGACGAATGGCCGTTGACGACCGGCGCGAACCACGGCGTGACGGTCGTGCAAGCCTACGGAACGATGCACAGGGCCTGTCGAAACCATGAGGGCGTGCAGCAGGCCGAGCGCAAGGTCCCCGTCACCTGGATTGGCCGCGACCGCACCTTCGGTTCCTTCGATGCCTACCGCGAGTTCCTGCGCCATCGCACCATCTTCTACAGTCCGTCTCACGCCTCACCCAACCCGCGGGCGCGGACTGAGGCGATGCTCTGCGGGCTCGCGGTGGTGACGACCAACACCCATGACGAGGACCAGTACATCCAGCACGGCGTCAACGGCTTCTGCAGCAACGACATCGATGAATTGGTCGACATCCTCGTCTATCTCCAGGCGAACCCCGGCATCGCCCGGGAGATCGGTCTCCGCGGCCGCGAAACCGCCCGCGAGCGGTTCACCACAGAACGCTTCGCCGCGCAGTGGAACCAACTCCTCGACGAGGTGCTCCCGTGACGTCCATCGACATCTGCTTCGATCCCGTCGGGACGGTGGATCGGGCGAGTAGCCGGCTTCGCGCGTGGCGAATCGCGAAGGGGCTGCGGTCGCTGGGGTTGGTTGCACGGGTCGGCGGGGACCCCGGCCGGACCATTCACGTCTTCCAGAAGTGCCGCGATGGCCAGCGGCTCGCAAAGGCCAATCAGGCTGGCGCGCTGACGGTGTTCGATCTCGACGACAACATCCTGCTCTCCGAGCGCGGCCAGCGTCACCAGACGCTCGCGTTCATGAATCTTGTCGAGGTCGTGACGGTCGGATCCCATCAGTTGCGGGAGTCGGTGTCGCACCTCCACCCGCGGGTGCGGTTCGTCGAAAATCCGGTCGACATCGCGCCCGATGCGCCGTTGCGTCCGGTGCGCCCGTGGAAGGGGGCGCTTTGCTGGTTCGGCTCTCCGGAAAACATCATGGCGCTCGACGCATTGCGCCTCACCGCGCCCGTGGTGACCATCACCCGAGGCGGCCACGTCCCATGGACGCTGGGCAGCATCGACTGGCTGTTGCCGATGATGGATCTGGCGTTGCTTCCGGTCCTGCCTGACGCATGGAATGACGCCAAGAACGCCAACCGGTTGCTGAAGTGCCTGGCGCTCGGTCTGCCGGCGCTTGCCTCCGACACGCACGCTCATCGCCAGATGATCCGCGAATTCGACCTTCCGGACATCCTGCTCATTGACGGCGACGGGCCGGCATGGGAACGCCGCATCGCAGCAATCGGCGCGGATTATGACCGCATCGCCGCGGCGGTTCGCGCCGCCGCCCCCGTGGTGCGCTCGCGTTACGGCGCCGACCGCATCGCCGAAGAATGGTTGGATGCCGTCGTCACCGCCGCCACCGGAGCGCCGCAATCGCCCGGCCATCCCCCGGAATGTCTCGACCTCGACGTGCTGGTGATCGGCGACCTGTTGCCGGATGGGGTGAAGGACACGATCGACTCTCTGGGCGATCTGTCCGACTTCAAGACGGTGACGGTCGTGGCGCCGGACCGGATCTCGTCGCGGGTCGCCTGCGACTGGCGGTCTGCCCCCGACCTCTTCGGGCTCTATCCGCTGGCTGCCCGCACCATGGCGGAAGGGACTGGCGGGGCGACGCTCGTCCTGCGCGCCGGGGTGACGCTTCGTCCGGGCGCGTTCGCTGCCATCGCGGCCCGCCAGCCCGATCAGATCCTGGTTTTCCCGCTGCAGCACGATGTCGCGCCCACTGGGTGGGCCGATCCGCCGCCTACAGACTTGCCGTCCCTGCTGACCCACCCGTGGATGCCGCTTGCCGCCGTTTTCCCCCGGATGCCGGATGGCCCGCCCGGTCCGGTTCCCGTTTTCGGCCACCTGGGTTTTTGGGAACATGCGATTCGGCTCGTTTCCCGCCACGGTGCGAGCATGGCGGCCGCGACGGACCCGCTGGCCCTGTGCCCTGGCCACCTCCCCAGCCTGCTGCCGACGAAGGTCAGCGCTCAGCTTACGCGCGAGCGGTCCGAATCGCTCGCACGGAATCTTCCGAATCCGGAAATCGAGCAGACCCGGTTGGACATTACCCTCGCATCCGCCATCATCGCCGCGCATTCCGAGGTCTTCGGGCGATATGCCTCGACCATCATCCCCGCGCTCTGGGTGGGGGCGCGCAGGCACGGCGGCAACCTCCCCGGCGGCTCGCAGCGCGTCATGCCGATGGAGCTTGCGCGATGACCGAACGCTTCGTTGAATCCCTTCGACCGAATGCATCCATGGAAGGTCTCGAGTTCGGAACCTTTGAGGGTCGCTCCATCATCCCGCTCGTCATGACCCTTGCCGAGGCGACGGGTCGCCAGTTCGGCAGTTGTCTCGATGTTGGATGCGGGCGTGTGCGTCGCGATCGCTGGTTCCTCAAGGAGACCACCTCGGTTGCGCCGCGCACCTATCTCGCCCTGGACACCGATCGGCAGATCGTCGATGAGTTGCGCCTCGATGGCATCGACTGCCGCAATCCCGACCTGGATCCCATCCCGGATGAGCGCTTCGATCTCGTCCTCGCCCTGGAGGTCCTGGAGCATCTGCCGCCGGAAGAGGCGCCGGGCTTTCTTGCCATGCTGCGTGAACGCACCGGGTCGATCCTTGCGATCACCTGCCCCAACTTCGAGCATTTCACCGGCCGGAAGCCAAGCGCAGACCAGCGAGAGTGCCGCTGGATTCCCGATCACCTGATCAGTTTTGGCAGCGGGGGAAGTCGCGGCAACGATTCGCACCAGCATCGCTTCGCCGTCACCCCGCCGGTGCTGCGCGCCCTGTTCGACGAGGCGTTCCCCGCGCCGGAATGGGAGACGCGCATCTGCCGTGCCTGGCCCTGGGACCTGACCGACCGCTCCACCGGCACGACCTTCGAACGATGGTTCAAGCTGTTTGCCCTCGCCTGGCGACGCTGATCGGGCGCCCACTGGCTCCTCTCGCCGTTGTCCTCCCATCCCGCCTGCTTCGGGATCGGTGAATCCCTGAACGGCCTCGGCGCCACCCACAACTCCTGCACGTTCCTCGGCGCCTTGCCGCCGGTGATCCCGATATCGTCTTCCCGCGCCGGCAGGTCGAGGGGTGGAACCCATACCTTTCCAGCTTGCCGATCCCTGGGGGTGCGAACGGCGTCGCAATCCTTCACGCGAATGACGACGCTCCCCCTGCCTGAGGGTTTGGTCAATTTCGATGAGTTCGCCGAGGCGCGTTTCGGCACCCGCTTCGCGCGCATGCTCGACAGCGAGCGGGATTCGCATACCGCGAGTTGGCTGGCGGTGGCCAGGTTCGCGGTGTGGAGTCGTGGCCCGCGGACCCGGCCCTGGTTCGATTCGGATCGGGCCAGCGGTCAGATCGATGGCTTCAGCTACCGACGCCGGTGTTCGCCTGGCGTCGGCCACCGCGGTCCCGATCGTCCGAAAGCCGGTCTACATAACGCAATTTGTGCTATTCTTCACATGTTATCGCGGCCCGTGCGCCACGCACGGGCCGCGTCGTGTGCCTGTCGTTCCCGATCCGGCACGCGAACCCGCAGGCAGCGATCCGCGCCGCCCGCCGCCGCCGTCCCGGCCCATCCACGCACACGGAGTACACCGCCTCATGGTTGCCGAAGCACGTCCCGAACTCGATGCCAGCGCGGGGCTCGATCCCGCCCTCCTCCGCAACGTCGCCATCGTCGCCCACGTCGACCACGGCAAGACCACCCTCGTCGACGGCATGCTCAAGCAGTCCAATGTCTTCCGCGACCCCAGCGCCGCGGGAACCCTCATCATGGACAGCAACGACCTCGAGCGCGAGCGCGGCATCACCATTCTTTCCAAGAACACCGCCGTCTCCTGGAACGGCTACAAGATCAACATCATCGACACCCCCGGCCACGCCGACTTCGGCGGCGAGGTCGAGCGTGTCCTCAACATGGCCGATGGCTGCCTCCTGCTGGTGGACGCCGTCGAGGGCCCCATGCCGCAGACCCGGACGGTCCTCGCCCGCGCCCTCGAGCGCGGCCTGCGCCCGATCGTCGTCGTCAACAAGATCGACCGCCCGGCCTCCCGCATCGACGAGGTGCTTGAGCGCGTCAACGACCTCTTCCTCGAACTCGCCACCGATGCCCACCAGCTCGAGTTCCCGGTTCTCTACGCCATCGCCCGCGAAGGCCGCGCCGGGACCGATCCCAACGCCCTCGAGGACAGCGTGGCCCCCCTCTTCGACGCCATCGTCCGCGAGGTGCCTCCGCCGTCGGTCGATGTCGACGGCCCGGCCCAGTTGCTCGTCGCCTCGCTCGACTACGACAATCACCGCGGGCGCATCGCCATCGGCCGCATCAACCGGGGCCGCATCCGCGTCGGCGACATGCTCCTGCACATCGCCCCGGATGGCACGCAGAGCCGCCAGCGCGTCTCCGCCATCAGCGTCTTCCAGGGGCTGAAGCGGCGCGATGTCGAGGAAGCCGCCGCCGGCGAGATCATCGCCCTCACCGGATTCGCCGACGCCCAGATCGGCGCCACCCTCACCGATCCCGCCGTGCCGGAAGCCCTCGACGCCCCGGAGATCGAGCCCCCCACCCTGCGCCTCACCTTCGGCGTCAACACCTCGCCGCTCGCCGGCCGGGAAGGGCAGTACCACACCTCCCGCCAGCTCAAGGAACGCCTCGACCGCGAACTGGAGACCAACCTCTCCCTCCGCGTCGAGCCGACCGAGCAGGCCGAGGTCTTCGCCGTCTCCGGACGCGGCGAGCTTCACCTCAGCATCCTCATCGAGACGATGCGCCGCGAAGGCTACGAGTTCCAGGTCTCCCGCCCCGAAGTCATCACCCGCCACGGCGAGCACGGGCTGGAAGAGCCGGTCGAGTCGCTCGTCATCGACACCGTCGAGGACACCGTCGGCGTCGTCTCCGAACTGCTCGGCAACCGCCGCGCCCGGATGACCGACATGGTGAACGATGGCCGCGGCAACGTGCGCCTCGAATACCTGATCCCCACCCGCGGCCTGATCGGACTCCGAAACGCCTTCCTCACCGCCACCAAGGGCAACGGCGTGATGGCCTCCCGCCTCGTCGGCTACGAGCCGTGGATGGGCGCGATCACCAACACCCGTTCCGGCGCGCTCGTCGCCTCGGAGACCGGGACCGCCCTCTCGCACGGTCTCGAAAACGCGCAGGAGCGCGGCATCACCTTCGTCGACCCGCAGACCGAGGTCTACGAGGGGATGATCGTCGGCCAGCACCCCCGGCAGGGCGATCTCATCGTCAACGTCTGCCGCGCCAAGAAACTCACCAACATGCGCGCCAGCACGAAGGACATGGGCGTGCAGCTCACCCCGCCCCTGAAGCTGTCGCTCGAGCAGTCCCTCGACTTCCTCGCCGATGACGAACTGCTGGAAGTCACCCCGGCAGGCTGGCGGCTCCGCAAGCGGCTCCTCTCCGCCGACGACCGCGGCAAGGCGGCCAAGGCCGTCAAGATGCGCGGATAACGGCCGCATCCAGCGGCTGGCGCAAGCCGGGCATCCCCAACTCGTGTATCCCGCGGGGTCTCGCCCCCGGCGCATGTGCG
>CAIPGK010000188.1 GCA_903864575.1 uncultured Chloroflexota bacterium | reverse complement strand
TGCTGGCCGAGCCGCGCGCCGTCATGGTCTACCAGAGCGACGAGGAGTTGACCGGCATCGCCTGCGGGAATCTTGGCGGAGCACGTCTCGGTGACGAACTCGCGGTTGCGCTTGGCGAGGTCAATGTGCCGGGGCATGTCGGCATCGCGGTGGTGCGCCAGGACCCGGCGAATGCGGGGGAGACCACGGTCACTGTCTATGTCGGGCATGCGCTGTCGCCGGTGAGCATGGGCGGCGCGGCGGATGCCAGCCACAGCCATGACGCGGAGGATGCCGGGCACATGGATCATGCCGATGGCGAGGCCACGCCTGCCGCTGAGGAGTCCGGCAGCGGGCACGGGTCGGACGATCACCATGACGAGGAAGCGGCGGCGACTCCGTCGGCGTAGGGGATGACCATGAAACGCACGTCAATATTGGCGGCCGCGGCTGTCACCGCGATGCTGACCGGGCCGGGGGCCGCGCTGGCGCATGTGAATGTCGATGTCGCGGACGGCGAGTACGTGCTGGAGCTCGGGTTCCAGAATGAACCAGCCTGGCTCGGGCAGCCGAACGCGATCTGGGTCAAGGCGGGCAAGTACGGTACGGGAGGCGCCACCCCGGTGGACGGGCTTGCGGGCTCGCTGACTGCCGAGGTCGAGAAGGACGGCAAGACGCTCCAGATTCCGTTGATTCCGCAAGAGGATGGCGTCTACGTTGCGCCATTCTTCCCGACCGCCATCGGTGACTACACGTTCCGCATCACCGGGGAAATCGACGGCAAGCCGGTGGCAGCCGAGGTTTCCTCCTCGCCGACGACCTTCAACGCGGTCGAGCCGCTCGCCTCGGTCCAGTTCCCGGCAGCCCTGCCGGATGCCACAGAGGTCGCAGCCCAGGCGCAGGCGGCGGCACAGGCTGCAAACTCGGCCCGGGCCATCGGGTTCGCCGGGGTGGCGCTCGGCGCGCTTGGGCTGATCGCCGGGCTGCTGGGGTTGTTGCGTCGAAGGTAGGCGGGGTATCGTCGCAACATGAGAAGCGAGCGCGTACAACGTCGGAGAGCGGGGACCGAACTGACCTTGGGGGCGCTCCGGGCTGTCATTGTTGCGGCGGCGGTGGTGCTCGTCGTGGTGCTGGCTCCGGCTGGCGCACTGGCGCATGCCTTCCTCAAGGAATCGACGCCGCCCGCCAATACCGTCCTGGCCGTCGCGCCGGGCGATGTCACGCTGCGATTTACCGAGCCGCTGGAGACAAGTTACAGCCGCGTCGATCTCTACGACCAGGCTGGGCAGAAGATCGAGAACGCCCCGTTCACCTTCGGGCAGGACGGGTTCACGATGGTGCTCACCCTGCCTGCCGGACTTGGCAACGGCACCTATTCCGTTCTCTGGCGCACGCTCTCCAATGCCGACGGGCACACCGCGCAGGGCTACGTCCCGTTCACCATCGGCACGGAGCGCGATGTAAGGACGGTTGTCGCGCCCGCGCCGACGGGTGTCTCCACCGGCGCACCGGAGGTGTTGAAGGCGGCATCCCGCTGGTTTGCGCTGATGGCGCTGGCGGCGGCGGTCGCCATCTGGCCGGTGTGGCTTTTCGTCCTGCGGCCATCCATCGCGCCAGCGTGGCAGGCCGGGCCGAACCTCGCGCGGCGGGCCCGAAAATTCGCCATCTGGGCCATTGGGCTCGCTGTGCTGGCCGATGTATCGGCGCTTGCTGTGCAGGCGTTATCGATTGCGTCGGGGAGCAATCTGCTCTCCGCGCTGCTGACCACCGTTCAGGACACCCGCTACGGCACGCTCTGGCTCGTCCGGGTCGGGTTGTTGCTGATCTTCGCGGCGGCGCTGCTCGGGGTGAGTTGGTGGTGGCCGCGCCGGAAGCGCTGGGCTGCCGCTGGAGCGCTGATCGTCGCGGCGGCGTTGCCGATCCCGTTCAGCATGCTGGCCCACGCGGCGGCCCAGCCTGCGGGAGCGGCCACCGCCATCGCGTTCGACTGGGTTCATCTGCTCGGGGCGTGCGTGTGGATCGGCGGCGTGTTCGTGCTGCTGGCGGTGCTGGTGCCGACGCTGAACGATCTCACCCCGGCCGGGCGGCAGGTCGTGCTCGGGAAGGCGCTGCCCCGCTTTTCGATCATGGCGCTGTCAGCCTGGGCCGTGATGACCGCAACCGGCATCTACCAGGGATGGCTGGAGATCGGCAGCCTGCGCGGGTTGACCCAGACCACCTACGGCCAGACGATGCTGATCAAGTTCGCCCTGTTGATTCCGCTGCTGGCGATAGGTGCGTTCAACCTGCTCGTCGTCACGCGGAAAATCCGCCGGGCGACCGACGAGGCGACCGAAACCGGTTGGAGCGGGAACTTCGTTACCGCGATTGCCGCCGAGGCGCTGCTGGTGACGCTGGTGCTCGGCGTGGTCGGGATGCTCATCGGCCAACCTCCGGCGCGCGAGGTGATCGCTCAGGACGCCGGGAAGGTCATCATCCCGCTGGAGGCCAACGGTCAGACGGGGAGGCTGCTGCTGACCCCCGGCGCAACGGGCCCGAACCACTATCGCCTCGAACTGGGCGAGGGCCACGAGGCGCACCTCCGCGATCCATCGGGCACGGAAGCGTTTCTCCGCTTCGAGTTGCCGTCGCAGCGGACGGGCCAGATCGAGGTCCGGCTTGCGTCCGCGCCCGGCGGGGCCTTCGAAGGCCACGGGTCCGAACTGAGCATCGTTGGCGATTGGACGATCGAGGCGCTCGTCCAGCAGGCCGGGCAGCCGGACTGGGACGTGCGGACCACCCTCCCGGTTGCCGTCGATCCTCCCGCCTCGACCATTCCGTCGGAGCCTCCACGGTTCGGGGCGGGCGGCATCGCAGGGCTGCTGCTGATGTGCGGAGGATTGATCGCCACGGTGTGGGCGATGCTTCAACGGGGCGGACGGTCGCGGAAGGAAGCGGCGGGCCTGGGGTTGGCGGCCATCGCGGTCGGCCTGCTCGTGCTGTTCCAGACGCGGCTTCCCGTCACGCTGGCCGCCTCCCAGTCGGCTGGAGCGCCGTCGCGACCCGATCAGTCGCTCGTGGTCAAGGGCGATCCGCTGTTCGCCGCAAATTGCGCCACCTGCCACGGGGCGAAGGGGCGTGGCGATGGCGAGCAGGCGGGAATGAACGGCATCATCCCGGCAAACCTGACCGTCAGCCATGCCCGGCTGCACAGTGACGCCGACCTCATGTACTGGATCAGGAACGGCATCGCGGGCACAAAGATGCCCGGATTCCCGGACCTCTCCGACGATGAGATCGCCTCGATCGTCGCATATGTGCGCGAGTTGCAGTGGGACGCATGGAAGACCGCCGACGCGCCGGGACCGAACGAATGCACCGTCGAGCCGCGCACGCTCGATGGGCTGCAGGAGTTGGCCGACCGGGCGAATCCCGCCACGCGGCCGGCCGCCGGGCCACCGCCGGAGAAGGGGGATTTGGTTTCAGACGCCGACCAGCGGGCGATCCGCACGCTGGTCCGGGAACTTGTGGCCTGTTCGAACGCGGGCGACACCATGCGCCGCCTCGCGCTCTACAGCGACGGCAGGATCATCGAGTCCTACCCTGATGGACCAACCGATGCGATCAGGAGGATCGCGGGGACGCCGTTCCCGGTGCTGCCGGAGGAGCGGGTCGCGCTGCTGGACATTGCCAATGTGCGGGAGTTGCCGGATGGCCGCGTTGCCGCACGTGTTACGATCGATAATCCACAATTCCATACGCATGGTCCGGTGACGCCAACCGCCAACCAGCAACAGGAAGCGGCGACACTGACGTTCACCAGGGACGCAAGCGGCCGCTGGACGATTGATTCGGTCAGCAGGTAACGGCCGGCAGATTCGGAACGAGGAGCGCATCATGTCGCAGAACGCGCCGAAGGGCGCCCCGGAGCAGGACGCCCGGTCATCGAGGACTGAGGAGCGGCTGTCGAGCCGAGCCCAGCGAAAGATCGCGGAGAAGGAATCCGCGAAGAAGCGGATGCTGTGGACCGTCATTGGGGCCATTGCCGCGCTTGCCATCGTGGGCTTGATCGTCTTTGCCGTCACCCGGAAGCCGGAAGTTCCGGCTGTGGCCGTGGCGCCCGCGATCGATGCCGACCTGCTGGTGTCAGGCCGCGGGATGGGCGACCCCGACGCTCCGGTAAAGGTCGTCGAATTCGGTGACTATCAGTGCCCGGGCTGCAAGTTCTTCGATGAGACGGTGAAGCCGCAACTGATCGAGGATTTCGTAAAGCCGGGCAAAATCCACTTTGAATTCCGCGACTACGCATTCATCGGACCGGAGTCGAAGACCGCCGCCATTGGAGCGTTCTGCGCTGCCGAGCAGGACAAGTTCTGGCAGTTCCACAACACGCTCTACATCAATCAGTCAAAGACGGAGAACGGTGGCGGCCTCAAGCCCGAGTACGTCCGCGCGATCGGGGAGCAGACCGGGCTCGACATGACGGCCTACGATGCATGCATCGCCAGCGACGCTCCGGCCAACGCCGTGGACGAGATGATCGCCGAAGCGCAGGCCGCTGGCGTCAACTCGACCCCATCGGTGCTGATCGACGGCGTAAAGATCGACTGGCAGGGCTATGACGATCTGAAGCCCGCCATCGAGGAAGCTCTCAAAAAGGCGGGGGCCTGACCGGCGCAGGCGTCACGCGACAAAATCGAATTGCGACGGGTTCCCGCCCCGTCGCGTCGCGCGTGAGGCAAGGCCGGCACGTCCGGGGGTTGACAACGGAGGGGTCCATGAGCGGGATTGGCAAACGATGGTTCGGTGTGGCCGCGATGGCGTTGCTGCTGGGGTTGCCCGCGGTGGTTCAGGCGACCGAGGACCCGGGTAGTTTCGGCGGCAGGCATTGGGGGACGCGCAAGGTGCCGTTCACCATCGGTGTTGGCGACAATGTGAGCAGCCGCTGGGACAAGTATCTCGACCGGTCGGCCCGGCAGTGGTCCGATTCCGGAACCGCAACCCTTGAGATCATCAACGGCAGCACCAGCCCGAAGGCGTGCGAATCGGTCAAGGGCAGGATCGAGGTCTGCAGCGGCAACTACGGCGACACCGGCTGGCTCGGTCTCTCGCGGGTCAAGCTGGAGGGTGACTATTTCGACGCCGTCACCGTGCAGATGAACGATTACTACTTCGAGGAGAAGAACGGGGTCTACAACACGCGAAAGGCCCGCGTTCACACCATGTGCCACGAACTCGGGCACGCGCTCGGATTGCCGCACCCGGAGGACGCCAGCCAGAGTTGCGTGAACGACTCGCTCGACTTGCTGGAAAAGACCCTGAAGC
>CAIPGK010000187.1 GCA_903864575.1 uncultured Chloroflexota bacterium | reverse complement strand
TCGCCCTTCGCCGCGATCGTTCCGGCCACCTTGAAGAGCCGTGCCGAGTTCGCCGTCCCGGTGTCGATCGTCACCCGGTCCCCGTCGAACGCCGAGGCCAACCCGCGCAGCACCCGCTCGACGAGGCGCGTCACCCCGTCGTCGTTCGGCAGATCGATCCGGTAGACCAGCGCCCCGCCGTTGCCGCTCTCCATGACGACGACCGGCGACGGCCACCCCAATTCCCCGAGGGCGTCGGCGATCGCGTCGCGTGTCGCGAGCGCCGCTTCCTGCTCGCCTGCGGTCGCCGAAATGCCCGAGGGCCGCACCGGGTCGATGTCGATCAGGAGATGACGGCGGCGCATCACGTCCGCGTCCTGGGTCGTGACCGGCCGCCCCGCCTGGAGCCGGTTGGCCGCCCGGGCGAGCAGGGCCGGGTTGACCGGATTGAGGGTGAGATAGATGCCCTCGGCGTCGCGGCCGTCCGCGCTCTCGAGCGCGTCCACCAGCGCAGCCCCATCGTCGAAGTACCCCGACACCACGCCGTACCAGCGCCGCGGCCCCTTGCGGGTTTTCGGGACGCGCACCTCGTGGACCTCGCCCGGCGCGGTCAGGGCCCGCCAGAACGCGGCGATCTCGCTGCCATCCGGATGTGGCGCCTCGCCCGCTGCGACCGATTCCATCCCGCGCTCCCTCATCCAAGTTATGGCGGGACCTGCCGGTACTGCCCCGGCAGACCGGATGGAGGCTGGAGGACCTCCGATCCGGCCGCGCCCTTCGCGGCCCCAGTCGCCGGAAGCGACGATCGCTCCCGGCTCGGTGCGTCAGAACCCTTCGAACGGATCGTCGGGATCGCTGTCGAATGCCCCGGGCGCGGCCGGACGGGCGGCTGCAGGCGCGGGAGCCGCAGCCTCGGCCCGGCGAAGCGGCATTGCGCTCGTCACCTTCGCGAACCGGAGAATCCGGGATGGATCCTCACGGGCCGGCACGTCGTCGACCTGGACGACGCCGCGGAACGGCTTGTCGATGTATTTCAGGAGATCGACCGATTGCCCCTCCTCGAGCGGCCGGTTGTTGCGGATCGCCATCAGGATCTCGCGCAGGAAGGCCTTCTCGTGCAGCGAGTACCCGACCCACTGCCGCCACCACGCGCCGTCGAACTCCCCGCCGACAACCTGCACCTTGAGACGAACCTGGAACTTCCCGTCCTTGACCTGCCCGGCAAACATCGCCTGCCGGGTCTCCTGCACCTCGGCGATCACAAGTTCGTACACATCCGGCTCCGGAACGACGAAGTCCTCGCCCATCCCGCCCGGCAGCGGCGCCCGCAATTCCGGAAGCGTCCCGCTGCCCGTTTCCATCGTGCCGACCATGTCCTGTTCCTTTCCTCGCGATTTCCGGCGGTCACCTGCCGCCGGCCACTCGCTGCCACGGAACCCGTCGATCGAACGTCACCGCCAACCGAAGCGGGGGCATTGCGCCCGGAGCGCCTGCTTCCAGTCCCGGTATCCAAGCCGGGCAACCAGGCGCCGCGCGGCGATCCTTGCCGCCTGCTCCCGCGCGACTCCCGTCATGCGCCCCATGGGAGCGCGGAATCGTGCTGACCCTCCACCGCTGACAGCAGCCGGGGCCGGAACCCGTCCGGCTCGTCCGCCAGCGCCGCCGCGATCCCCCGATTCGGCAATTCCGCGTGGAGCGCGGTCATGTGGATCGTCAGCGGACCGTTGCCGTGGCCGGCGCTCCTCGCGGCAGCCCGGTATACGGCAGGACCCGGGATCGCCATCCGTTCGAGTTCGATCATCCTCATCCGTTCCTCCAGTCGATTCCGCGAGTGCGCCCGCGCCCGCGCCGGCCCCGTTCCTGATTACCGTTCCCGGCGCCGCTCCTCCCGACAGCCGCCGCGCTCCAAACCAGATGACACTCTCTCATAGCCACCTGGCACCTCGAAGAGCAGCCCGAAATCGATCCCGAGCATCGCGGCCAGCAGCCGGGCGGCGGATTCGTCGAGCGAACGCCGACCGGACATGATCCTGCTCATCTGCGACTTCGAGACGCCAACCTGCCGGGCCGCCCAGCTCGCCTGCCGTCCCTGGATGAGGAACTGCCGGCGCAGTTCCGGCGTTGCCCGGTACCGGTTGGCATCGAATACGGTCCTCATGGCACTAATACTAGTGCCATTTGGCACCAATGTCAACTATCGTTCCCGACATGGAATCGACGGCGTGGGATCCCCAACCATTCGAAACGTGGGTGCGGCAGCGGATTCGCCAGCGCGAGTGGTCGCAGGCCGACCTCGCCCGCAAGCTCGATGTGCCCAACAGCACCGTTGCCCGGTGGCTCAACGGGAAGCGGAGGCCGACCCCGGAGTCCTGCGATCTGATCGCCGACGTCCTCGGGGCCGATCTCGATCAGGTGCTCGCGCTCGCCGGCCACCGCCCCAACCTCGACGCCATCCCGATCGACGACCCCAGGGCGACCATCATCGCGCTCGTCCGACGCGTCGATCTCGACGATCAGGAGCGATTCGAGCACATGCTCGAAACCCTGCAGCGCTGGATCCGCCAGGACCGGGAGCGATCAAGCACCTGATCAGGCGAGTTCGTCGCCGAACTCCGCCAGCCACGCCGCCGCCATCGGCTCGGTGGTGACCCCCGCGCCCTGGCACAATCCGCACTCGACCATATCGCCGGAGATGAATTCCCGCCGCCGCCCCTTTCCCCGGCAGGCCGGGCAAGGAATCCCCGTCGGCCTGGCGCGCGCCGGTTTCGGCACCGGCAGCGGATCCCGCGGGACCGGCGGCGGCTTCATCTCGTGCAGCGTCTTGCGCAGGTAGCGGCGCACCTCGGGGTGGGCGCTTTCGATCGTCTTGCCCCGCGACGTCCAGCGCGTCCGCTTCCCGACCTCGATCTTCAGCGGCACGTTGGCCTGAACCCTGCCCGATGCGTCCGTTATCTCCAACGATGCGCGGCCTTCCGCCACGATGTCGTCGGGACGACGTTCATTTCCGTCGTTCATCACACCCCTCCAGCGGCAGCAATCGATCGACGGAACGGAATATAGAACTGATGTTCTTTTTCCGCAACGGCCAAGAAGTCACACGTTCACGCGTTCATTACCCGGTCACTGCAAATGAGGGGCAATTCGCGTCGGCCAATTGCCCCGTGCTCGTTGCTCCTGACGTCAGGACGCGTTCGACGCGGGTTCATCTGGTGGCGCCGTCAGGATCCGCGAAGGAGCGTCTGACCGGGGACGATTCGCGGACTCCAAAACCTCGCTGCCCGTAAACGCCCGGAAGGATCATCGGTGTCCAGAGTTTCCGAACCGGGGAGCATTCACGAAATCAACATCCTCCGGGTCTGAAATCCACCGCCTCCGGTCGATCCGTCGAATCGATGGCCGGATCACCGGACGCGCCCGTTGCTCCCCCGGCCTGCCCGGACCCCGGACGTGCTTTTCTTGCCCATCCGGCAGGTCCGACCCGGGGGCAGCATGCCCCGCGCCGGACGCTCCCATTCCATAAGGACACGAAGGCCGATGCGGCGCTCAGCCGATTGGATACTGAATCCAATCAAAGCATCGTTGCCCCCATTGACATCACATTCCATCGTCTTTAGCATGCATCGCATCCAATCTTCGCCGAAACCACTCGTGTGGCGGCTCGGAATGGGCGATGACGCTCATGGATGACGACCTCGGCGATGGCGCCGCAACTGACGGGGCTGACGACGCGATTCCCCTCGCGGGCTCCGTGACGCGGGTCGATGTGGTCGCGCGCCATCTCCGCGCCGCGATCCTCGACGGCCGCTTCACACCCGGTGAGCGGGTGCGCCAGGAGACCATTGCCGCGCTCGCCGGAACCAGCCGCATCCCCGTCCGCGAGGCGCTCCGCCAACTCGAAAGCGAAGGGCTCGTCAGCCTCACCCCCTACATCGGTGCGCGGGTCGCCAGGGTCGACGCCGGCGAGTACGAAGAGATCTACCTCATGCGCGAGCACCTCGAACCCCTCGCCATCCGGGAAAGCCTGCCATATCTCACCGCAGATCATTTCTCCGAACTTCATGCCCTCCAGACACAGATCGAACGAACCCGCGACGTCAGCGAGATTCTCGACCTCGACCGCCGGTTTCATCTCCTTACCTACTCCGCCGCTCCCCGGCCCCGCCTGCTCAAGACCATCAAGGGCTTCTGGAACGGCACCCAGCAGTACCGCCGCGTG
>CAIPGK010000186.1 GCA_903864575.1 uncultured Chloroflexota bacterium | reverse complement strand
CCCGCCCCGACGATCGGCGTCCCCGCCGCCACCTGCGCCCGCAATCGGGCGAGCGTTTGCTCCCGTTTGATCATGCCCATGACCGTTCGCTCCCTGCCGCCGCGCCTGCGCCGGCGATCATGTCGTGCAGCGCGTTTGCCATCGCCAGCGCGAAGGCGGAATCGTTGATTGCGGCGTCCATCAGTTCCACGTGGATTGCCGGATCGAGCCATTCGCGGATCGCGCCGACCAGCGCGAGATCGGCCTCCGGGTCATGAAAAACGCCCCCCTCTCCGGCGATGGAGGATATTCCACTCAGCGGAATGAAGAGCCTTACCGATGCGCCAGCGCGATTCAGGCGCTCGGCCAGCCGCCGCCCGATAACGGCGCATTCGTCCGGCGTCGTCCGCATCAGCGTCACCGCCTGATTGTGCCGGTAGAGCCGCCGTTTCCGGTAGTGCTCCGGGACCGTTTCGGCCGGGCCGAAATTGACCATGTCCAGCGCGCCGAGCGAGACCACCTGCGGAATGCCCGAGGCGCCGGCGCCGGTCAGCCGGTCCGGCCCGGCGGACATCACGCCGCCCGCCAACTCGTCGGCCAGTTCCGTGGTCGTCACATCGAGCACCCCGGCGAAGAAGCCCTCCCGGATCAATCCCTCCATTGCCGCGCCACCGGCGCCCGTGGCATGGAAGACGACCACTTCGTACCCGAGTTCCTCGAGCCGCTGCCGCGCTGCGGTCACGCAGGAAGTCGTGACGCCGAACATGGTCGCCGCGATCAGCGGCCTGCCCGAGAAGGACGGGACGAACCCCCGGCGGGCCAGCGCCATGCCCGCCACGGCCGAGGCGGCGTTCGCCAGGATCGGCTCGGATATGCGGTTCACCCCGGCGATGTCGACCACGGAATGCATCAGGGTCAGATCGGTCATCCCCACATAGGGCCTCGTGTCACCCGACGCCACGGTGGAGACCAGCAACTTCGGCACGCCAACAGGGAGCGCCCGCATCGCTTCGGAGATCAGTGCGGACCCGCCGCCACCGCCAAGCCCGGCGATCGCATCGAGGCGCCCATCCTCATGCAGACGCCGCACGACAGCCGCCGCCCCGCGAGACATCGCCGCGATCGCCACCCCCCGGTCTCCCGCCGCCGCCAGCGCCGCCAGGTCCTCGCCAGCCGCGCGCGCCACCTCGTCGCGGGTGACATCCGGCTCCACCAGCGCCGCACCCAGCACGCCGGCATCCACAAGCGTCACCTCGACCCCGAGGCCGCGTAATCGCTCGCACAGCCAGCTGTACTCCAGTCCTTTCGTGTCGAGCGCGCCCACCAGGACGACCGTCGCCATTGCTGCTCCCGTCCCCCTGCTGCCGCCAGTTCCAACTACCCACGGAGGCGATCATCGCAGATCGCCGGGGGTCGCGGGAACGATTTGCCCGCCACTCCGGCGTTTGTCTTCTGATTCGCTGGACAAGGTTGACATTGCCGAATTCGGCAGCTATGATCCTCATGTCTACGGATTTAGTGGACTTTCGAGCGCCCCCGGCGCAAGCGAAGGAACATTCCCGGCATGGCCATCACGTTCGTTTCAAGCGTCCCGAGCCTGCTCTCTCGCCGCCGCCTGCTCGCGGCGTCCGCGGCGATTGCATCGGCAGCAATACTGCCTGGCTCGCTCCGACCGTTCACGGCCCGTGCCGAGGACATCACGCTGACCCTCGTCGCCTATTCCACCCCGCGAGAGGCCTACGAGGCGCTCATCCCTCTCTTCGCTGCCACCCCTGCCGGCGCGGGCGTCACCTTCGAGCAATCCTATGCCGCATCGGGCGACCAGTCTCGCGCAGTCGAGTCCGGCCTGCCGGCTGATGTCGTCGCCTTTTCCCTGGAGCCGGACATCACCCGCCTCGTCAAGGCCGGCCTCGTCGACGAGACCTGGAACACCGACGAGCACAAGGGCATGGTCACGGACTCGGTCGTCGCCTTCGGCGTCCGCCCCGGCAACCCGAAGGCCATCGCCGGCTGGGCCGACCTCCTGAAGGACGATGTCCAGGTCCTCACGCCAAACCCGCTCACCTCCGGCGGCGCGCGTTGGAACATCATGGCTGCATGGGGCGCCCTCCTCAAGCAGGGCAAGACCGAGGACGAGGCGAAGGAATACTTGCGCCAGTTCTTCACCCATGTCCCGGTGCAGGACAAGAGCGCCCGCGAGTCCCTTCAGACCTTCGTCGGCGGCGTCGGCGACGTGCTGATCGGCTACGAGAACGAACTCGAACTCGCCAAGGCCAACGGCGAGGAGGTCGAGATCGTCGTCCCCGCCGAGACGATCCTGATCGAGAATCCGGTCGCCATCGTCAACACCTCCGCCCACAAGGAGACGGCGCAGGCCTTCCTCGACTTCCTCCGCACCCCCGAGGCCCAGAAGGTGTTTGGCGAGAACCACTACCGCCCGGTGGTCAAGGAGGTGTACGACACCTTCACCTTCGTCGAACCGGCCACCCTGTTCACCATCACCGACCTCGGCGGCTGGTCGGACGCCAGCGCCAAGTTCTTCGATCCGGACGCGGGCATCGTCGCCGAGGTTCAGGCATAGCATGGCGACACTCGCCGAGAAGGCCATCGCGGTCCCCACGCCGGGGGCCGCGCGGCCGCGCCGCGAACGCGGTTCCGCCCTGCTCCAGGGAGCGGTGGCGGGCTGGCTTGCCGTCATCGTCGCGATTCCCTTGATCGCCGTGGCCGCCCGATCCATCTCGGGCGGCCCCGCCGCGTTCATCGACGCGGTGACCACGCCCAAGACCATCGCCGCCCTCCAGTTGAGCATTCTCGCCTCGCT
>CAIPGK010000185.1 GCA_903864575.1 uncultured Chloroflexota bacterium | reverse complement strand
GGCGCAGAAGCGACGAAGCAGGAGAGGCGGAGAGGGCAGCGGCGCCACCGCAAGCCCGGGATGTTTGCGAACGACACGATCATCAACTTCCGCAACGCGACCAGCGAGAATCGCGACTGTGCCTTCGCGGCGCTACAGT
Source organism: uncultured Chloroflexota bacterium (assembly GCA_903864575.1). Classification (GTDB taxonomy): domain Bacteria; phylum Chloroflexota; class Chloroflexia; order Thermomicrobiales; family UBA6265; genus CADCWF01. The sequence goes on along the minus strand of CAIPGK010000185.1, from coordinate 10,421 downwards.
CCGATTTGCACTGGCGGTCACTCGAACCGGGACAGGAGTCGGGTTTCGCCCCCGGGATCAAGCCCAGCCATTTGACGACAACCATGCACATTCGCCTCCCGCAACCCGGGAGCGACTTCGCCCGCCATTCCATTGTTTGCGACAACCCCGAGGTAGGGTCGCCCAAGGTGGACATCTTCTGGATTCCGACCCCCTCCAAAGTGCGTTGGGTGCGGCTCGCCGACGAGATCGCCATGGATGAGAACACGACCCTCGAGGTCTCCCACGGCGGCTACCGGTTTCAGGTCCATCGCTGGACCAACGGCAAGGAACCGCTGGACGGCTATGACGAGTGGTACACCCGCTTCTTCGTGACCATGTCCGACGCCTGACCCGGCCGCCATCCTGCGCCACGTCGCGACATCGCGGCGATGGCATGCGACGACTGTCGTTCGCTGATGGTCGTTCACGGACCGGGGCAAACCGCTCAGTTGTCGTTCCTGCCGGCGCCGGCGCCTGCCTGTTGGCCTTGCCAGCCGCCGCCCCCGGTCGTCCATCGCCGCACCCCATGCCAGCTCGCCCACAAGCCACGAGCCCTTCCGGCTACCACCCCAGCACCGTCACCAGATCGTCGAACCGCTCCAGCGTGACCAGTCGGCCCGGGCCGCCGGGGTCGCGGAGTTCCTGCCGCTCCAGCCGCCATGTCGCGGGGTGGGGGAGGTAGACGGCGTTCAGCCCTGCCGCGAGCGCGGGGTTGATGTCCGATTTCGGGCTGTTGCCGATCATCCATGTCCGCGCCGGGTCGAGGGAGAGCATCGCGACGAGGTCCCGGTAGGCCTGCTCGTGCTTCTCCGGGACCACCTCGGCGTGACGGAACCACGAGGCGATGCCCGATTCTTCGATCTTGCGCCGCTGCTCGTCGTGCTGCCCCTTGGTCATGATGTGGAGGTCGTGCCGCGCGGCGAGGGTTTCCAGCGTCTCCTGCACCCCGGCAATCAGCGCGACCGGCATTTCGAGGATGCGCTCCCCCATGGCCGTCACGGTCGCGAGGCTGGTCTCGTCCACATGCCGCTCGGCCAGCCGTTCGTAGGTCATCCGCAGGTGCCGCGCGAAGGCCCGCGCGCCGTAGCCGTGCGCCCCGTGATGCGCCCGCTCGATCTCGTCAAGCGCCGCCCGCGCGTCCTCCCGCGAGAGGGTGCTGTGATCGAGGAAGTCGAGGAACTCCTCGATCGCATCCTCGAAGTGGATGTTGTTCTCCCAGAGGGTGTCGTCGGCGTCGAAGATCAGGTGGAGCGGCTCATGGGCTTGTGGGCTTATGGGCTTGTCGGATGGCATGGCATCGTCTCGGAGGGTCTGGCCAGGAAAACTCATCTTGCCCCCACTAGCCTGCAAGCTCATAAGCCGATAAGCCCATCAGCCCGTCACATGATCCCGAACGTCTCGAACGCCTGCACCGTGCTCATGCCCTGCTCGATGGCGTCGCGGACGAGTTTCTCGCCGCGGACCTTCTCGATGGCGCGGGTGAAGGCCTCCTCGGCGGCGGCGGCGGGGACGATCAGCACGCCGTCGAGATCGGCGAACACGATGTCGCCCGGCTCCACCCGCGCGCCGTTGGCGAACTCGAGCGGCACGCGCCAGTCCACAACCTTGCCGCGTACGCCCTGATCCTGCGCGTACCGCCCGTGCGAGAAAGTGGGGAACCCGAGGTTGAGAATGCCCGGGGTGTCGCGGGAGAATCCGTCCACGACCGCCCCGGCCGCGCCGCATTTCATCGCGCGCAGGCTCATGAGTTCGCCCCAGAGGGCGTACCGGGGCGAACTGCCGGTGCAGAGGTAGATCTCGTTCGGGCGGAGATCGTCGAGGGCACGGAAGAGCAGACCGAACGCCTTCTTGAGGTCTGCGTCGCCGGCCGGGCCGCCGGTGATGCTGGCCGCGTCGTAGACATCGGTCTCCAGCACCGGCATGGCACGGCCGACGGCCACCATGTCGTCGCGGAGTGGGGAAAAGACCGGCGGCAGGAACTGGCGGCGCAAGCCCATGTGGTCGAGGCAATCGCCCACAACCGCGGTGAAGAGTTCGCGGCGGGCGAGGGCGAAGAGTTCGTCGTCGGAAGACCAGAGGGGCATCGTCGTCTCCGTAGAGGGCGGCGCAACGCCGCGGCGATTGACGGCGAGATCAAACCACACTCTGGCCGGTTTCGGTGATGGTGGTGATCGCTCCATGTTTCCTGCTGGCCGGAGATCGCGCATCATTCCCCGGCGGCCGCCGATGGCCGCGTCGCCGCGTCGCCGCCGCTCCGGAGCGTTCCATGAAACTCGGTCTCGGCCTCTACCGCCATATGCTCACCCCGGACAACCTCCGATTCGCCCGGCAGGCGGGCGCGACGCACATCGTCGCCCACCTCACCGACTACTTCGCCGACGGCCCGCGCATCCCCGACGCCCGCGACGGCGGGTGGGGCGTCACGTTGCCGAAGGCGCCGTGGTCCGTCGCGGAATTGACCGCGCTGCGCGAACTGGTCGAATCGGAAGGGCTGAGGCTGCACGCGCTGGAAAACTTCGACCCCGCCTTCTGGCACGACGTGCTGCTCGACGGCCCGCGCCGCGACGAGCAACTGGAGACGGTCGCGCAGGTGATCTGCAACGTCGGCGCGGCGGGCATCCCGGTGATGGGCTACAACTTCTCGGTGGCCGGGGTCTGGGGCCACGTCACCGGTCCGTGGGCGCGGGGCGGCGCGGAATCGGTCGGCTTCTCCGCCGCGAACGGCCCGGAGCAGCACCCGCTGCGCAACGGCGAAGTCTGGAACATGACCTTCGACCCGGACGCCCCGGCGGGCGAGGTCCCTCCCACGAGCGACGAGGCCCTCTGGTCCCGCCTCGAACGCTTCCTGACCGCGGCCGTGCCGGTGGCCGAGGCGGCGGGGGTCCGGCTCGCACTGCACCCGGACGACCCGCCGCTGGAGACGATCCGCGGCCACGCCCGGCTGGTGAACCGCCCCTCGAAATACCGTCGCGTGCTGGATGTCGTGCCCAGCCGGGCCAACGCCATCGAGTTCTGCCAGGGCACCATCGCCGAGATGGTCCCGGACGGCCTGGATGTCTACGGCGCGATCTCCGAGTACGCCGCGCGGGACGCCATCGGCTACGTCCACTTCCGCAACGTCCGCGGCACGGTGCCGGAGTACCACGAGGTCTTCGTCGACGAGGGGCAGGTGGACATGCAGCGCTGCCTGCGCCTCTACGCCGAGGCCGGATACGATGGCGTCGTCATCCCCGACCACACCCCGCAGATGACCTGCGCCGCCCCGTGGCACGCGGGAATGGCCTACGCCCTCGGATGGATCCGCGCCAGCCTCGCGGCAATCGGGGCACTGGATTCGTGATGGGCGGATGCGTCAACTGCAGCCCGTGATCCCCTCGCAGTTCACCGTGTTGCCGTAGACGGTGTCCGGGCTGATGCCGGTCACGGTTGCCGTGCCGCTGAACCGCCGGATGCCCCAGGCGTTCGCGGTGATCCGGGTTCCCGCGCCGATGATGACTTGGCCGGTTGGCCAGCCGGCGTCACCGTTGCCGCCCCACAGGTAGAGACCGACCGCGAACGGCCAGTTCGGCCGCGCGTGGCCGGTGATCAGCGCGTTGTTCAGCCGGATCAGCGACGACCCGGAGTGAACGACGCCGCTGCCGTTGTCGCGCACGGTCGAGTCCTGGAAGGTGATGTCCGGGACGCCCTGCCAGCGGGGGCTGGCGTGGAAGCCCGTGTCGTTGCCGGAAAGCGTGACGCGGGTGAGGGTGAGCGTCGGCTCGATCGGGGCGTCGCACTTCCAGACGCCGCCGCCCGCGGGTGGGTAGGCGTTCTCGCAGAGGTCGCTGACCATGATTCCCTGCCCGGCGCCCGCGACCGTGGAGTCGGCGATCGAGGTGGTTCCGCCCTCGATGAACATGCCGAGCGGTTTTTCGGCATCGGCGGCGCGCGGCACGGTGGTCTGCAGGGTGACGCCGCTGAAGTCCAGCGTGGCGTTGCGGGAGATGAGCGCCGCGTAGCCGCCGAGGCTGTCGCGGATGACCGTGTCGCGGATGGTCACCGACGTCGTGCCGCAACCGTACCCGGTCCGCAGGTAGCACTCGCCCCCGATGTTGAGCGCGGAGCCCTGGTAGTTGGTCATGTGCGCCTCGTTGCGGGCGAGGGTGCTGTTGGCGAGGAGCAGGCGGCCGCTGTCGATCCGGAGCGCGCCGGACCCCGGCCACGGGCCGTTCTGCGGGTTGCCGCCGTTGTCCTCGATGCGCGTCCCGTCGATGGTGACCGAGGCGTTCGTGCATCCCTCCGCGGTGGAGCAGCCGGAGAGGAGCACAGCGTACCCGTGCCCGGAGATTTCGCCGCCGGTGATGGACACCACGGCGTCTGCGCCGCTCACCCCGAACAGGTCGTTGCCGCGGATCGTCACGCCGTCGAGGGTCAGCCGGAGCGGGTTGGGGATGGCTGTCGGCGCATTGACGTACCAGCCCGAAACCCCGATCCGGTTGCCGGAAACGCTGCCGCCGATGATCTCCGCCCTGGCGGCTGGCGAGTTGGGGAGGGTGATGGTGTAGACGCCGGCATCGGTGTTGTCATCGACGCGCGTGTTGGTCAGGGACAGCACGCCCTGGTTGTGGATTCCGACCCCGTGGTTGCCGGTGATGTTGCTGTCGCGAATCGTCGCGGACGCGCCGGAAGAGATGAAGACGGCGGCTCCCGTGTTGGCGGGAGGCGTGTTGCCCGCCAACGTCACGCTGTGCAGTTCGAGCGCGCCGTAGTTGAGGATGCCCGCGCCGGTCAGTGACTGGACGGGTTGGCCGGTTTGGGGATCGATGATGGTGATGGCCGTCCCTGTTCCGCCCTCCAGCGTGAAGCCGTCGAGGATCAGCGTCGATCCGGCCTCGATGGTGATGACCGAACCGCCGCCGCTCGGGCGCACCACCGGGGCTGCCGCCTGCGCCGCGAGCGTCTCCACCTGCCAGGTCCGGCCGCCGAAGGCCACCATGCCGGTGGAGGATGACCCGGCAACGATTCGGACCGCCGCGTTGCCGCCGACCGTCAGCCGCTCGTCGTAGAGCGCTGGGAGAACCACGATCACCGGCACGACCGCCCGGATCGCGTTCGCGATCGCGCCGGTGATCGCCTCCTGGATCGTTCTCGCCCACCCGGGGTTCTGGCAGGTGGTGGTCCCGTCGACGCAGTAGTAGATGGTCGGCGGCGGCAGCGGTGTCGGCGTCGGTGATGGGGTGGGGGTGATGGTCGGCGTTGCGCTTGGCATCGGCGTTCGGGTGGCGGTCGGTGATGGCGATGGCGTGGCGGTGGCGACCCCGCCGCCCCGCCGCTCGTCGCGGTCGCCGACCATCTCCGCCAGAGTCTCGGCTTCAGCGTCGCCTCGGGAGATGCCTTCGGGGTACTGGTCGGGTTGCTCACCGCGGCGATCCTCGCGGTCCCGGTCGACCCAGCCCGCGCGGCGACGCTGCTCGGCGCGGTGGAGGCGGTTTCACGGCGCTCGGGGATCGCCATCAGCGGGGTGGAGGGGCAACGCCGGGCCCTGCTGCGCGCCGCGCTTGCCGCATCCCTCGCGGCTGGCGAATGCGATGCCGCCATCGTTGCCGGATCGAATCTCGAGGAGGACGCCGCCGTGCTCCTCGCGCTCGACCTGGCCGGGAGCGAGACCGCGGCATCGCCGGCGCAGGGACAGCACCACCGATCGTGTGGGAACCGTGTGGGGAGGGTTCATTGAGCGTCGGTTCATGGGTCGCTACCATCGAAGCCTGTCAACTGGTTGACAGCGAGGGCGGTCCGGAGAGCCGCCGGTCAGGGGTGACGCGGCGGGAGGGATGAGTGAGATGTCGAGCGCCAGCAACCTCGAGAGCCAATGCAGGATGACCTTGCCGGACCTGCCGCTTTTCGCCGGGTTGCAGGAGTCCGACCGCGACCGGATCGCTGCCATCGCCCACCGCCGCACCATCCTGCCGGGCGTCCGTCTCTCGATCTCGGCGTGCGACGCCCGCGGCATCTACCTCATCCGGCGCGGCTACCTGAAGGCGACCCAGGACAACGAGGACGGCGAGGAGGTGATCCTCGCCATTCACGGCCCCGGCGAGCTGCTGGGTGACATCGGTCTCACGGCGGGCGACGAGCAGACGACGCGAGCGGCCAGCGCGCTCGCGATCGGCGAAGTCGACCTCGCGGTCTTCCGGCGCGACGCCTTTCTCGCCTGCCTCGCGACGATGCCGCTCCTCTCCCTCAACCTGCTCGCCCTCTACGCCGATCGCCTGCTCCGCGCGGGCGACCGCATCGAATCCCTCGCGACCGCGGATGTCGAGGAGCGTCTCGTCCGGCTGCTGCATGACCTCGCCCGCGCCCATGGAGAGCCAGCCCTCGGCGGCCGCCGCCTGCCCTACCGCATCACGCAGGTCGAACTTGCCTCGATGGTCGGCGCATCCCGCGTTCGCGTGAACCAGATGCTTGGGGAGTTGAAGAGAGCGGGGATCGTCAGCATCGCCGATGGGCGGATCGTTGTCCGCGAGCGAGCGACGGGGTAGGGGCGGATCCCGCCCGGCGTCACCCTGCCGCTGGCGACACCGGAAGCGATTCCATCCCCCGGAGCAGGCCGCTGGGAATCCAGCGCGGGGGTGCGTCGGGTTCCGCGAGCGCGAGACCGGGCGCGCGGCGCAGCAGCTCCCCGATGGCGATCGGAGCTTCGAGGCGGGCCAGCGGCGCGCCGAGGCAGAAGTGAATGCCGCCGCCGAAGGCCATGTGGCGATTCGGCGTGCGACCGATGTCGAATCGCTCCGGGTCCGGGAAGGCGTCCGGGTCGTGGTTGGCCGAGCCGAGCACCTGCATCACGTAATCGCCCGCGCGGAGGTGCTGGCCGCCCAGTTCCATGTCCACCGCGGCGCGGCGGGGGTTGCGCTGCAGGGGACTTTCGAGGCGGAGCATCTCCTCGACCGCCGACGGCATCAGCCCGGGATCGGCGACGAGGCGGGCACGCTGACCGGGGTGGGTGAGCAGCAACCACATGCCGTTGCCGATGAGATTCGTGGTCGTTTCGTGGCCAGCGGTGAGCAGGGTCACGCAGACGGTCAGCAGTTCCTGGTCGGTAAGGCGGTCGCCCTCGGCTTCGGCCGCAACCAGCAGGCCCAGCAGGTCATCGCCAGGATGGGCGCGGCGGTGATCGGCCAGTTCCTGCAGGAAGGCGCGCATCTCCAGCAGCGAATCCTGCGCCCGGAGGACGGATTCCGCCGAGGGGTTGCCCGTGCCCTGGAAGCCGAGAATGTGGTTCGACCAGCGCTTGAAACGGTCCCGCTCGGAGACCGGCGCGCCGAAGAGTTCCGCGATGACGGTCGCTGGCAAGGGGTAGGCGAAGTCCCCGATGAGGTCGAACGTCTCCCCTGCGAGAGCCTCGTCGAGAAGGCCGTCCACGATGGCGTGGATCCGGGGGCGCATCTGCTCGACCACGCGGGGGGTGAAGGCGCGGTTCACGAGCAGTCGCAGGCGGGTGTGGTCGGGTGGGTCGTTCGCCAGCAGGCCGACGGTGAAATGGTCCGTCAGCGGGCCGATCCGGGAGCGCACGCCGGGGTCGATACGTTGCAGGGCTGCGGAAAAGCGCCCGCGGGATGAGAAGCGCGCGTGGTCGCGGAGGGTGGCGTGGACGTCATCATGGCGGAAGAGCATCCAGCCACCGTTCGCCTCCGAGAAATGCACGGGGGCGGACTCGCGGAAGCGCGCGTAGATGGGGTAGGGATCGGCGACGAAGGCGTCGGAGCGGAGGAGCGCGTCGAGATCGGGCCGGGATGCCGGCGCGACGGTCGCCGAGGTCGTAGTCATCGCGCCGCCCTTCCGGTCCCGCGGTTACGCGGGGCCGATATAGACCATCTCGAACAGGATGCCATCCGGCGACTGGAACATGACCTGGTAGTAGGTGTCCCCGTCGCTGCTGGCGAATTCCGGGCGGTGGCGCGGCGTGTCGTAGAGGGGAGCGACGCCGGCACGTGCCAGCCAGCCCGCCAGTTCGTCGACCTCCCGCACGGACGCGGCGGCGAACGCGAGGTGATTCAGCCCCGGCGCGTCGTGATTGGCCGCGGCGTCGCTGGTGGCCGGGGAGAACCACAGGCTCTGCCCGTTCCCCGCGCCGCAGCCGAGCATTCCGCCTTCTTCGTAAAGGATTTCCCACCCGAGATGGACCATGAGATCGTGGTAGAACCTCTCGTTCTCCGCCCGGATGTTGTACTGCAGGTGGCCGATCGGGGTGGTCATGGGAACTCCGCGGGTATGAGGTGTGGGGTGTGGGGTGATCGGTGCGTGAATCGGCCGATACCCCACACCCCGCCGTCAGGCTATTGCGCCGGGAGATACTCGCAAGCGAGGCCGTCCTTGTCGCCGTCGAGCATGGAGACCATCGGGTTGCTGTTGCCGCCGTTGTAGTCGAAGTAGGCCTGCGCCTCGGGCTGGGTGGTGAAGTAGCGGCAGCTCAGGCGGTTGCCGAGCTTCGATCCCGAGGACGACGAGGACGACGAGGACGAGGCCTTCGCGGTCGCCTTCGGCGTCGGGGTCTTGGCGGCGCTGCTGCTCGTGCTGGTGGTGCTGCCGGGCACGTAGTCAGCCGGGGAGCCGATGATGACGTCGATCGCCGGAACCTTGTCGGAGTAGTTCAGATAGAACGACGCCGTCATGTCGCCGGGATTGCCGTAGATGCCGAGCGCGTCCATCGCGGACTGCGGAACGGCCTTCGCCAGCGTCTTGCTGTTGCAGACCTTGTAGATGCGGTCGCCCGCGTTCTGCTTCGTGCCGCAGGTGACATCGGAGGGCATGAGCGCCTTCGCCTTGGATTCGGCGGTGCTCACGGCCCAGTCCTTGGGGTCGGATTCGGTCAGGGTCAACTCCGGGTCGCGGTCGGAGATGAGCGTCACCTCCACGGCCTTCCCGTTGTAGTAGTAGACGTTGTAGCCGCCGTAGTAGGGTACGTCATAGCCGGCCACGTCCGGGAGATTCGAGAGGTCCGGGTCGGGCGCGCCGAGCGTGCTGTCGAAGCTGGACTGCGTGCTGCCGATGGTCGGCGTGGCAGCGAGCGCCGGCAAACCGGCGATCATCAGCGCGCCGGCGATGGCGAGCGCGGCGGGACGGACGAAGGACTTCCTGAACATCGGTCTCTCCTCGTGATGATGCAACGAGCGCAATGCGACCCACAGCGCGTTCCATGCTCCCCCGCGCCGCGCCGATATTGTCGGCTCGCGGCGGCACGGTGTCGAGAGGGTATACGCCGCGGCGGCGGGATGGTTCCAGCAGCCGCAGGCGTGCCGGGTCTCACATCGAGGGCAGGCTGGCCATGCGGATCAGCGCGGCGACGAGCCCGATGGCGGTGATCGCGAGCACGGCTGCTGGCGTCGTCCCTACCGCTTCCGCCGGAGTGCGAGCGCCAGCCCGATCACCGCGAGCGCCCCGACCGCCATGTGCGCGAAGCGACCGGGAACTGGCTTCACCGGTTTCTTGAAGGTCGATTCGGTCGCCAGCACCAGTCCGTTCTTCAGCGCCTCCACGCCGAGCGCGAGCGGGACCGCCTGCGGCAGTTTCGTCGCCGCCGCGAGGTCGATGATGCCCGCGCCCAACTGCGCGATGCCGGTGATGCCCAGCAGGTAGATCGGGTCGGCCCGGTTCTCCCCCGAGAGGTCCATCCCGGCGACGCTGCCCGCGCCGCTGTCCGGGGAGAGCCAGTGGAAGATCCCGCGCGCGATCGTTGCGAGGCCGATCGCCCCGAGAATCGCCCGCGCGGCGGGAGAGGTCGCCGCCCCATCCGGCCCGGCGGCGGCGCCTTTCGCGTCGACCGCGACCGGGAAGGTCATGAAGTTCCCGTAAAACACCGCCGCGGCGGCGCGGTGCTCCTGCGCCTTGAGGTACTCCGGATTCAGCCGCAAATCGGTGAAAACCGCCATGCTCGGCCAGCGGACCAGCACCGCCAGATCCCACGGGACGGAGCTGATGAGGGTGTGGACGATGGGCGCTCGGAAGATCGGCATCCCACCGTTCCCCCGCGCGGTATTGAACGCGGAGAGGTTGTAGGCCCGGTGCTCGCTCTCGCCGCCCGCTGCGGAGGACCCGTCGCCGAAGTCGTACAGGTTGAGGTAGAAGACCGGATCGGTGCGGAAGCGCGAGTCGGTCATCATCCGGTCGAGCTGGGCGCGCGAGGGGTCCGCGCCGCCGTCCGGATAGACGGCCAGCAGGTCATCGACGATCTGCGTGGGGCTCTTGCCATCGATGCGCGGCGTCTTGAACGCGGTGGGCGGCTTCGGCTTGCCGAGCAGGGCCCGCGCCTTGGCCGGGATGGTGTCTTCGCCCGCGACCAGGAGGACCACCTCCTCGACGAGGGACTCCCGGCGCTGGTTTGCCGCCAGCGCGTCCGCGTCCATGAGCGTCGCCAGCCATGCCGC
>CAIPGK010000184.1 GCA_903864575.1 uncultured Chloroflexota bacterium | reverse complement strand
GGTGTTCGACATCGTCTACGTGCTCACCGGCGGCGGCCCCGGAACCGCGACCGAAACCCTCACCTTCTACGCCTACGTCGCCGGCTTCCGCACCTACAACCTGAACTTCACCAGCACGGTCGCCTGGGCGCTCGTCATCCTCATGACGATCGTCTTCACCGTCTATCTGCGGGTCTTCCGCCGCATCGACGCCGAGGAGGCCTAGCCATGCAGGCAACACGCAACAAAGGCATTCAGCTCCTCCTCTACATCATCCTCGCCTTCTGGACCTTCTTCGCCCTCTTCCCCATCTACTGGACTGTCATCACCTCGGTGAAACCCCAGAAGGCGGTCTCCGCGCCCAAGCCGACCTTCTTCCCGTGGATCGACTTCCAGCCCACCCTCAAGCCCTTTCAGGACATCTTCGGCAGCGGCGAGGGCTACGGCGTCTCCGGCATGGGCAACCTCGCCCAGCTCTTCCGCAACAGCTTCGGCGCAGCCTTCTTCTCCGCCCTCTTCGCCACCATTCTTGGCGCAATGGCCGCCTACGCGCTCACCCGCTTCACGTACCGCCGCTGGAAGAACAAGGACATCGCATTCTGGTTCGTCTCCCAGCGCATGCTCCCGCCGATTGCCCTGGTCGTCCCCTTTTTCATCCTCTTCGGCCGCGTCCACATGCTGGACAGATTGCCGACCCTGATCATCGTCTACACGGCGATGAATCTGCCGCTCGTCATCTGGCTCCTTCGCGATTACTTCGCCGATCTCCCCTACGAGATCGAGGAAGCAGCGATGGTCGACGGCGACTCCCGCTACGGCGCCTTCTTCAAGATGGCGCTGCCCCTCGCCCTGCCCGGGCTGGTGGTCGCCTTCCTCTTCGCCTTCGTCTTCAGCTGGAACGAATTCCTGCTGGCGCTGACCCTCACCCTCGACAAGGCCAAGACCCTCCCAGTCCAGGTCGCGGGCAACGTCACCCTCCGCGGCCCACGGTACTGGGACATCGCCGCACAGGGCCTCATCGTCACCCTGCCGCCGCTGCTCATCGCCCTCGTGGCGGGCCGCTACATCGTTCGCGGCCTGACCACCGGCGCGGTCAAATCCTGACAACTCCATATTCGCGGGATGGGGGAAGGGAACGGACGAGGCGCGGGCATGCTCCCGCGCCTCGTTCGTGGCGCAACATCCCGGCTGCCCTCCTCCCGGTCGAACGGACCGCAACCCCGCTGGAGAATGACCCGTGACGGACACCCCCGCCCCGCTCGCCTCCGCTCTCATTCCTGTTGGCGCACGCGTCACCTTCGCCAAAACGGTGACGGAATCCGATATCGGCCTCTTCGCCGGCATCACCGGCGATTTCAGCCCGAATCACGTCAATGCCGAATACATGGCGGGCACGCCCTACGGCCGCCCGATCGCCCACGGCGTGCTGACCATCGGCCTGATGTCCACCTGCAGCACCCGCATCCTGGAGTTGCACCGCCCGGAGCGGCCCTGCGTTTCCCTCGGATACGACCGCGTACGGTTTCTTGCTCCGGTGTTCGCCGGAGACACCATCACCGTCACCTACGAGATCACCGAACAACAGCCGGAGCGCGGACGCACCATCGCCGCTGTCGAGGCCACGAACCAGCGCGGCGAAACCGTCGCGGCCGCGACGCATATCCTGCGGTTTCTCTGAGCGGCCACCTGCCGCGGCTGTCCACGCTCCGCATAATCCGCCTGAGCGGTCGTTTGGTATCCCGCGCAACGCCGAGGCGCAGACCGCATGCTAAGGTCCCCCCAACGATTCCTGAAGCGGTTCCCCGCCGCCGCGCCGGTTCCCTACCTGACCGGCGAATGAAACCAAATGACCGAACCGGGCGTTAATCCCGGCAGACAGGACCGATTTCCCCGTACTGGTGGTCCCGTTCATGCGGATTTCATCTTGCTGGCGCACCATGTCTTCAGGGATGCATAGCGGCCCAGCTGCGAACCGAACGAGCCAATAAGGGAGGACTCCATGAGCATGTTTGCAACGACCACGACCACGCGCACCGAGACCGACCTCATCGAGGCGGTCGACCGCATCGTCTCCGAAATCGAGCGGGCAATCCTCGACGAGGATCAGCCTCGTGCCGACGAACTGCACGCCGTCGTCACCGGCGGTGGCGCCTCCACCGGGGAGCGCGAGGATCGCGTACTGGAAATCGCGTGGCGCCTTTCCGCGGAGGATCGGCTGTTTCGCCGCGCCTCCTGACCGTGCTGCACTCGTCTTCCAGAACCCCGGCCGCCTGATCGCGTCCGGGGTTTTGCGTGCCCGCAACAACGGCCTGGGGCAGTCACGCGGGAGGCCCAACGCCAGCCCCGGCCGACGGCAGACCCACCGGATCGCGCGGCAGCGGCCACGCACTCAGCCGGTCCGCACCCAGTCCTGACCGTCTGCCTGTCGTCGATCGCATCGGCCACCACGGAGGCCGCCCCGTCCGCCGGGACGACGGCGCCGGATGGGCGGCCGAAGATGCTGCCGCCACGCGTCATGGATCACCCGGGGGAACCGCCAGGCCGCGCCACCGCGAGCCGGAAGACACCCAGCCGGCGCGCCTGCTCGGACTCGATACGCAACCCCGCCCGGCGAGCCGTCTCGATCGTCTCCCGATCGAAGTGACAGCCGATCGCGCGGGACTGCAGCGGCGTCATCGCGCGCTCCAGCAGCGCCACCGGCCAGTACGGCGAGAGCACGTGCTCCAGCAGGACGATCCTTCCCGCCGGCCGGCATACCCGCGCCATTTCGCGCAATGCCTGCTCCGGGTTCGGCACGGTGCAGAGCGCGAGGGAGACGCCGACCGTGTCGAACGCGCCATCGGGAAATGGCAAATGCTGGGCGTCGCCCTGCACGAACCGCATCGGCAGGCCGAGGCGCGCGGCGCGCTCCCGCGCCACGTCCATCATGCCCGTCGAGAGATCGAGCCCGGCGCACCACCGCACCGATGCGGTGTACCACGGCAGGTTCAGCCCGGAACCGACGCCGATCTCCAGCGTCTCCCCGACCATCAGCGCGCCGAACTGGCGGCGGAAGTCCCCGAGCATCAGGTTCTCCGCACGTCCCACCGTCGCATCGTAGCGCCGCGCCCGGTCGTCGTAGGTCCGCCGGATCCCCTGGATGTTCATGCTCCCGTTGCCTCCCAGCGCCAACGCTTCGGATGCGCCGGACGCATGATCGCACTCCTCACCTCCGGACAGCCCGACGATCGCCGCCCCGTGCCCTCGCCGCCGTGCGATGATTCCCGGACCAACCGACGATCGGAGGAACCACTCCCCCAATGCCATCCACCACTTCTCTTCGCGCCGCGCGCATGGCAGCCGCGTCCTTTTTCCTGCTCAACGGCATCGCGCTCGGCAGTTGGGTGTCGC
>CAIPGK010000183.1 GCA_903864575.1 uncultured Chloroflexota bacterium | reverse complement strand
GGTCTGGATCCCCGCCGAGCGGAGCCGGTGGAGGGTCGGCATCACGTCGTCGAAGAGCCGGTAGGCATGGTGGTCCCAGCCGGACTCGAACTCCGCAAGGTAGCGCGGGCGGACCTCGGCGGCAAAAGCGGGATCATCCGAGATGGCCGCCGCCTCCAGCCACCGCCGCATGTACTCCACGCGGAAGGCCTCGCGCGCTTCCGGCGAGCGGTCGCGGATGGGGATGCCGCCGTTCTCGATGGTGTAGTAATCCTCCGCGATCAGGTCGGCCTCGAGGAGAGCCTGCTCGGAGGCGTCGATGCCAAAGTCGCGCAGGGCGGCCCGGAGCCGGGTCCAGCGCGGAGGGTCGAGCTCCATCAGCGTATCGTAGAGGTCGAAGGTTACGAGGTCGATCGGGAGCTTGACGGTCGTGGACATCGGCGGCATCCATCCTGCGAACCGGGGGATCGTGCCCCGTCGTGCATCATTCCTTCACCGGACCCTACCACGGCGCGGCCCGTGCTTGCCCCGCGGGGCGAGCGCAGGGCATGCTTGCCGGGAACGAACCGCCCGGACAGGAGGATGAGATGTCGCCGATCCGCCGCGCCGCGCTGAGCCGCCGCTCCGTCTTTGCCGCCGGGGCCGTGATGCCCTTTGCCCGCCGCCGCGTCGCCGCGCAGGCCACTCCGCCGCCGCCGCCGCCGCCGCCTTCGATGGTGATCGGCGACTCTGTCGCCATGACCGCGAACGGCCCGACCCTGCCGGGGCTGGAGGCCATGGACCGGGTGATGGCCGAGATCATGCAGGAATGGGCCCTCCCCGGCGGCCAGCTGGCCGTCGCCCGTGGACCGCGGCTGATGATGAACCGGGGCTACGGCATCGGGGATGCGCTCGCCGGGGAGCTGGTCTCTCCCGATGCCCGGTTCCGCATCGCCAGCGTCTCCAAGACCATCACCGCGGTCGTCGCGCTCGCGCTGGTCGATTCCGGCGCGCTCGTGCTGGACGAGCCGGTCTACAAGCTGCTCTCCCTCGAGCCGCCGCGCAACGCCGCGATCGATCCCCGCCTGCGCGAGATCACCCTGCGCATGTTGCTGACCCACGCGGGCGGCTGGGACAGCAGCACCGGATGGGACCCGCAATACCTGCCTCAATCCACGATGGAGGCGAACCTGCTCGGCGTGGACAACCCGCCGACGGCCGAGCAGATCGTCCGCGCGATGATGGGCTTCCCGCTGAATTTCGATCCCGGCACGAAGAGCGTCTACTCCAACTTCGGGTTCAACGTGATCGGCAGGGTCATCGAGGCCGTCACCGGTGAGCGGTACGGCGAGATCGCGCAGCGGGTGGTTCTTCAGCCGTCTGGCGCGACCGAGACCAAACTGGGGCAGACGAAACTGGCGGACCGGGCAAAGCACGAAGTCGTCTATGTCGCCCCGCAAGGGTCGCCCCTCGTTCCCTCGGTCTTTCCCGGCGAGGGGTTCGTGCCCTACGCCTACGGCGGCTACTACCTCGAGGCGATGGACAGTCACGGCGGCTTCATTGCCACCGCGTCCGACCTGGTGAAGTTCGCCCTCGCCGTGGACGGGACCCGCGGGCCCGCCCTCCTGACCCCCGCGACGGTGAAGGACATGCTGGAAACGCCCCGCCCGGGTTCCTCCGACGAGCCGGGCGGCGGGGCGCGGGAGTATGGCCTCGGCTGGGGCGTGGAAATGACCGACGCCGGCCCGAAATGGTCGCATGCGGGCGCGCTCTCCGACACCTGCGGCTCGTGGTTGGTGCGGGAACCGGACGGCACGACGATGGCGGTGCTCTTCAACTCGCTCCCGGCCGATTACGGCGCGTTCTTCGGCTCGGCGATGCCGAAACTGGAGCAGGCCGCCGCCGCCGTCACGGCCTGGCCGGAGGGCGATCTCTTCGAGGAACCCGCCACCCCTGCCGCCGGCGGGTAGCGCGGACCCGGACCATCTCGGATGCGACAATTCAGCGCCAGACCGAGCGCGGGGCAGCCCGAGGACATGCGCGTGACCGATTGGACCATCCGCGACGAACGCCCCGGCGATGAAGTAGCCGTTGCTGCCCTGCTGCGTGACGCCTTCGGCGGTCCGGGCGAGGCCGCACTGGTGGCCGCGTTGCGCGATGCCGGGGCCGCGCCGGTGAGCCTGGTCGCGGCGGCGGACGATGGGACCATCGTCGGGCACGTGCTGTTCAGCCCCCTTGCCGTCGAGCGCGGAGGTGTGGAGATCGCCGCGGCGGCGCTGGCTCCGCTGGCGGTGGACGCGGCATGGCGGCGGCGCGGCATCGGCGCGGCGCTTTGCGAGACGGGCATCGGCCGCTGCCGCGATCTCGGGCTGGCCGGGGTGACCGTGCTCGGCGATCCGGCCTATTACCGCCGCTTCGGCTTCGACCCCGCGCTGGCCGCGCCGCTGCTCTGCCCGTGGTCCGGGCCGCACCTGATGGCGCTGGAGTTCGCGCCCGGCGCGCTCGGCGGCGCGGGTCGGCTGCGCTACCACACGGCGTTCGAGGACCTTGCCTGATGCCCTGGTATGTGACCTTCCACGGCGGAGACGACCCGCAGGACCGCAACAACATCCACGCCTACGATGCCGCGGGCGCCCACATCGGCAAGAAGCTCGATGCCGCCGGGCTGCAGGACGGGATGCGCCTTCGCGAGTTGCGCGGCTTCGCCTTCGGCCCCGACGGCGATCTCTATGTGGCGAACGCGTGGAAAGACCAGAGCCAGATCCTTCGTTTTGCCGGCGCTCCCGGTCCGGACGGCCGCCATGCGTTTCTCGGCGTTTTCGCCGCGCAGCACCGCGCCGATTCCGGGCTCGCCCATCCCTTCGATGTGCAGTTCGGTCCGGACGGCCATCTCTTTGTGCCCAGCCAGGACACCGACATCGTGGCCCGCTACTACGGACCGGCCGCGACGGAGGGCGCGCCGGGAACGCCCATGCCGCACCCGGCGGCGGTTGCCGGGCTCGCTGGCGACCTCCCGCCGGGCACCTTCGTGCCATCCGCGAAGCACGCGGAGGGGGGCCTGAAGGCCGTCCGACACGCGATCTTCGGCCCGGACGGCCACCTGTACGTCGCGGACCGCGACCGCAACGCCGTGAACCGCTACGACCGCGAAACCGGCGCGCTGCTCCGCGCTTTCCAGCACGACCGGCTGGCCGCGCCAGTTCACCTGCTGCCGTGGCCGGAGCGGAACATGATGCTGGTCGGCAGCCGCGATCGGGGAACCGCGATCGCGCTCGATCTGGCGACCGGCGACGCGCGCGACCTGCTCGACTCCGGCGCCGGACTGAAGGCCCCCTCCGGGCTCGCCTGGGGGCCGGACGGGCTGCTCTACGTCGCAGACCGGACCGGCCGGGCCGTACTCAGGTTCGACGCGGAGACCGGGAAGCCGCGCGGCGCGCTGGTGACCGGTCTGCCGGACGAACCGGAGTTCATCGGGTGGGTGAACGGATAAACGCAAGCACCTGTGCCGGTTACGACCCCGCAAGTTCCCCCAGCACGCCGAGAAGCATCTCCTCCTCGCGCTCCTTGTCCGCGAGGGGGAGCATGGCGGGGTAAATCTCATCCATGCCGCCGTCGAGCCGCTCCTGGAGCTTGCGCGCGATCTCGTCGGGCGTGCCCCAGACGAGGAGGATGTCGAGCAGGCCGTCGGTGATTCCGCCGTTGGCGTCGAGCGGCTGGCCCGCGTCGGCGAACATCCGGGCGTAGAAGGGAGCGGCGGCATAGTAGGAGAGCTGCTGCTTCGCGGCGGCGTAGGCGGCGGCGCGGTCGGCGGTCATCACGACCGGCATGTGGGCGATGAGGGGCGGCCGCTGCCGGTTCGCCTTCCGCGCGCCCGCCTCGAGCGCGGGGATGGCGACGCGACGCAGGTAATCCGGCGGGCAGAGCCAGGCGAGACCGCCGGCGGTCATCTCGCCGGCCTGTTCGAAGGCCGGGGCGCGCAGCGCGGAGTGGTAGATCGGCGTGGCGACCTTCACGGGAATCTGCGCGTCGACCGCGTAGAACGCCCCCGAGAAGTGAACCTCGCCCTCGTGCAGGAGCGGCTGCAGCACCTCGGTGTACTCGCGAAGCCAGGAGAGGGGCTTGCTGAAATCGAAGTGGAAGACCTGCTCCATCGTGCGGGCGTGGGCGGTGCCGATGCCCAACCGCAGCCGCCCGGGGGCGAGGCTTTCAAGCGCCAACACCTGATCCGCCATCCCGACCGGGTGGCGGGTGAAGGCCGGCACGATAGCGGTGCCCAGCCTGATCCGTTCGGTGCGCATCGCGGCGGCGGCAAAGACGGTCAAGGTGTCCAGTCCCACGGCGGGCATGACCGTCCAGATGGTGTCAACCCCGGCGCGTTCGGCGCGGGCAACGAGATCGACCGCCTGCGGCGTCGATTGCGGCACGAACGCGAACCCGATGCGGCCCCGGTTGCTGGTCGTCATGGCATGGCGTCCTTTCTCATCGCGGGGTGTTCCCCGTCGTCGCCGGAGGATGAGTATAGGCGGGAGCCGTTCACCGGGTCTGGAGCCGGCACGGTTGGCGGAAGCCGGGAACGCATCCCGCGGTAAACTCATCGTGCTGGCAACTGGCGAAATGATTCTTCGAGGACAGGACATGATTCGCGCCCTTGGCTGGCTGCCGGATGTCCCGGAGGCGCCCCGCACGATTCCCGGACTCATCCGGGCCCGGGCCGGCG
>CAIPGK010000182.1 GCA_903864575.1 uncultured Chloroflexota bacterium | reverse complement strand
TCGAGAAGCTGACACAGGTCGGGGTTTCCTCTCCTGAACAGCGTCTCAGGGCCTATCCCTGGGAATTGAGCGGCGGATTGCGGCAGCGAGTGGCGATCGCGATGGCGCTGTTGCTCGATCCCCGCCTGGTGATCGCCGATGAACCGACTACCGCGCTCGATGTCTCGATTCAATCGCAGATCATCGACCTGCTCATGGAGCTCAAGGACCGTCTCCAGTTCGCGATGATCTTCGTAAGTCACGATCTCGGGGTGATCGCGAACGTCTCCGACCGGATGCTCGTAATGTACGCTGGCAGGGCCGTCGAGACTGGCGACACGCTCGACGTGCTCGCTCGTCCAACCCATCCGTACACGTCAGCCCTGATTGCCTCCGCGCCGACCCTCGAGAGCGATCCCGCCAGGCCTCTGCAGTCTATCGAAGGGAGTTTGCCCGAACCGGGGAGCCTTTCGGCAGGATGCATTTTCGCGCCTCGTTGTGGCTACGTCATGGAGCATTGCCGGGAAGCGCCTCCCGAGCTGATACCCCGGGGACCGGCGCCCGGGAGGCAGACAGCGTGCTTCTACCCGCTCAATTCCGGGGCTTCGGGGGACATCGCCAATGAGTGAGTCGCCGTTGCTGGAGATCGCCGGCATCAGCAAGTCCTATCCAGTGCGGCACGGCGGAGACGGCCGCAGGGAATTGTGGGCCCTGGATGACGTCGATCTCACGGTCGCCGCAAACACGGTGCTCGGCATCGTGGGCGAGAGCGGGTGTGGCAAGAGCACGCTGGCCAGAACCATCGTCCTGCTCGAGGAACCCACCCGGGGAACCGTACGGTTCGACGGCGTCGATATTCACGCCCTTCAGGGGGATCAGCTTCGCATGTTTCGCCGGCGGGTCCAGATGGTGTTCCAGGATCCGTATGGCGCGCTTCCCCCGCGCATGGACGTCGGCACTGCAGTCGAGGAGCCGCTGAGCATCGCGGGCTGGGGCACTGGCGCAACCAGAGGCGAGCGGGTCGCCCACCTTCTCGAACTCGTCGGTCTCCCTGCCTCTCTCGCGCGCCGGTACCCCCATCAGTTGAGCGGAGGGCAGCGACAGCGCGTCAACATCGCGCGTGCCATCGCTCTCGATCCTGACCTGCTGGTGCTTGACGAACCTGTTTCCGCGCTGGATGTTTCGGTGCAGGCCCAGGTGCTCAACCTTCTGCGGGACCTTCAGACACGTGTCGGTCTGACCTACCTGTTCATCTCGCACGATCTCCGCGTCGTCAGGTATCTCTGCAACGAGGTTGCCGTCATGTACCTGGGGCGAATCGTTGAACGGGGTCCTGCCCGTTCCGTCTTCGAACGCCCCGCGCATCCCTATACGGCGGCGCTGCTGGGGTCGATTCCCGACCTCGGCGGAAAGGGGGGCATGACATCGGGCTCGCGACTTCGGGGCGAGGTGCCGAGCCCGATCGACCGACCTCCAGGCTGCCCGTTCCATCCTCGTTGCCCGATAGCCCGGGAGATTTGCGCGACCGAAAGACCAGAGCTCAGGCTGGCGCCGGCATCCGGAAGCTACTCGGCGTGCCATTTTGCCGACGAGGTTGCCGGCGCAAGCGGTCTCAGGGAGCGCCTGTGACCTCCTGGCCCGATCCCTGGTCGGACCTTTCGCCGGAATCCGGGGCGATCGCCCATCTGCGCGATTGGCTGGAGTGGATCGGCTACGACCAGTTTCAGCAGCAGGCGAGACAGGATTACTTCTCCTCACCGTTCCCGGATCGGGAGACATTTCTGCGGAGACTTGCCGTTGCTCCCGCTCCGCTGGCGGCGGCAATGCGGCTGCTCCTGCTCGCGGAACCGCTGTCGGCTCCGGAGATCGTTCGCGACATTGGACTCGAGACGGCGGAGGCGCTGATCGAATCCGGAGTGATCGCGGAGGATTCGGATTCCGGAGCGTTCTCAACCTGCGGCAAGAGCCTGGTCTCGTGGCTCGGCGTCTGGTTGCTGGTGTCCGCAAATCCACGGTATCCGTCCTTCCGGCCGGAGGCGGGCGAGGTATACATGGGTCCGGATTCGCTTACCCTGGCTGCCGAACTCGCCCGGAGCGTCGGCTCCCTCCCGGTGGGCGATGGGTTGGACCTGTGCGCGGGAAGCGGCATTGCCGGCCTGTCGATGCTGGCTCGCGGTCGCGCGGGGAACTGGGTGGGTGTCGACCGTTCGCTCCAGGCT
>CAIPGK010000181.1 GCA_903864575.1 uncultured Chloroflexota bacterium | reverse complement strand
GAAGGCCTTTCTCGACGCATCCTGCATCAAGGACGTCGGGGCGTGGTCGCGGTTCATCCGGACAGCAAAGCTCTGGGACCGGGGCGAGGAAACGACGCTCACCGTGCGGGCCGTGACGCCCGAAGGCGTCGGGCGGTTTTACGCTGCCGAGTTCGACGAAGTGATCTTGGGGCCGAAGCCGACCAAGGCCATCCACCTCAACGCCCCTCCGAAGGCCAGAGCGTTCCTCGTGGATGATGTCGGGGTGGCCCAGCGCATGATCCGGATCCCGCGCGATGCCAGCTACACCTGGCGGCTCGGGCGCGAAACCTACACGACCACATATCCGGACGCCGACCTGGTCGGTGTGCGGCCGCAGAACGTTGCCGAGCAACATCAGGGTCAGCCGACCGCGCTCTACGCAACGCGGCGCCAATTCATCGCGGGCAAGCATATGCCGCCCACCATCTCGTGGCAGTATATCTACGAGCGCTGGCACATACACGATCCCGACAGGGTGCCGGACGTTCGGGTCCGCTCCACCCACCTCGGCTACACGCGGCTCGGCATGCCGCCCTACCACGCCGAGGTCCGGACCCGGATCACCGGAAAGAAAGCCCCGCGCTCCGTGGGGCTTTTTGTTAACGGCCACCTGCTGACGGGCAATCGAAAGCCGATCGCAGATATCCGTGAAGCGGTGCGGGTCTCCAAGTCACTCCGGGACAAGATACTGCTCGACACCAAGACCTATCGTTTCCCGCGCGCAGGCGACCGCCTCAGGCTCGGAACGGTCAAGATCGGAACCTTTATCGAGGCTTAGAAATGGAAAGCACCGTCATTTTCCGGGACCGGCAGGAGCTTCAGTCCGCCGACCTTAACAATGCGCAGGACTTCGCCCGCGCCTCTCTCGACCACATCGTCAAGGATGCCGTCGATGGCGGGCGGGCCTACACCGGCTTCACCGCGTCGAAGACTGCCGCGAGCGAGATCACGCTCTCCGCAGGCCGCCTCTACGCGGGCGGCCAGGTTTATGGCCGCGATGAGACTGTCGTCATCGACGTCTTCAATTCCCTTCCTCTCGTGACGAAGAAGCGCGTTGCCATCGTCGCCTACGGCCAGGCTGTCGATACCGACGTGCAGCCCCGCGATTTCCTCATCGATGCACAGCTCGGCACGACAGAGCCGCAGAGCGTGGCGATGGAGAACCATCGCCGTGCGGAGCTTTCGGCAGTTGCCGGGACCGAGAGCCCGGACCCGGCATATCCTCCAACCGATGCCAATGTGACGGTCATCTGCTACGCCCTTCTCGACACCTCTGGCATCGTCTCGATTGAGCAGTGGGCCCCGACCCAGCTTCCCAATCTGCGGCTGGTGTCAAACCGCGTGTCGGCCCTCGAAACCTGGCGCGGCCAGATCAGCGGGCAGGTCGATACGCTCCGCACCGACCTCGCGGCGCTTGCCGATCGGATGCAACTGTTCGCGCTGAAGAGCGACATGGTCGATCTTCTCAAGCAGCTTGAGGAGCTTCGCCGCAAGGTCTACGAGCCGTCTGCTTACGTCTTCTATGGCAGCAACCACTTCCTCGATCTTGTGGGCACCAACACCGCTCACTCGACCTATGACGCGGTGATCGGCGAAGGCATCCGCTTCCCGCTCGCCGGGAGCGCGACCGGCGCGCTCTCGCTGCTCAACCCGAACAATCCCTATGTGACCGTCAACAGCGGCCTCGTCCTTCCAAAGTACACGCACGGCCTCCGCATGAACCTCGCCGGATACAATGGCGAGACGCGGATGGCGCAGTACACCTTCGAGACGACGACCATCTCGCAGCTGTCGCGCACCCGGCAGCGCATCCGCTACGGCTCCGCAAAGACCGTCTGCACCAACTCGGCCTGGTGGCGCGGTGGGACCTTTGACCCGGTGACGGGCGTGTTCCGCATCAATGGCGAAACGTGGGAAGTGGCCGCCGTCGATAGGGCGAACGCGACTATCAACCACAAGTTCATTCGCGTCACGCAGTTCTGGTTGGACACCTACGAGGAGCCTTACTGGGACTATGTGAAGACCACTGCGAGCCTCAGCGGCCAGCAGGTCGCGCAGACCTTCCTCAATTCGCAGGATGGCTGGCTCTCGCAGATCGGCCTTTACTTCTCCCGCAAGGGCGGGACCGGCGATGTGAACATCCTTGTCTGCGAGACGGCCTACGGCATGCCCGATCTATCGCGGGTGATCTCGCGCACGACGATCACGCCGGCGGCCATCCAGATTGGTGCGTCCGCCGCGAATGCGGCGCTCCCCGCTCTGGTCGAGACGCCCGTCCCCATTGTCCCGACCTATCTCAAGTCGGGCCGCCGCTACGCCATCGTGCTCGTCACGACCGGCGACCACTACGTGGCGATGACCAACACCGACAATGGGGTCGTCCAGGGCACCTTCTTCGTGTCAACCGACGGTGCCTTCTTCGCGGGCAACCTCGTCGATGACATGAAGATGCGGCTCTACTACGCGAAGTTCGCCGCTTCGCGTGTGGGTGTCGAACTGACGCCGTTGCAGCTTGCCGGTGGCATCCTCGACATCGACCTTCTTTTCGACGGCATCACGCCTCCGGCGTGCCGCATCGACTTCGAGGTGCAGGTCGCGGGCGCGTGGATCGCGCTCGATGCCGCCCCGAACGGGCCGAACCTTTCGAGCCTCCCGGCGATCCTTCCGCTGCGCGCGGTGATGAACGGCACCCCGGACCTCATGCCGGGCATCGGTCTCAACGCTTCGCAATCCATTGTGAGCCGCAACAAGACGGCCTTCACGTGGATCGGCGCGACGCGCACGCTCGGCTCGCCCTCAAACAGCATCAAGATCATCGTGGACCTTCAGGCATTCGATGCCGCGAAGCACACCGCGACGATCTCGCTGCTCACGGGGGCGACGCTCGCAACCGCGAAGGCGGCGGATGTGGTGCAAAGCCAGACCTTGCCTGATGGCACGATCCGGCGCACCGCCACCTTCAACGTGTCGGCGGTAAGCAATTACGCGGTGAAGATCGTCGGCGGGGCAAACTCGGCAGCGGAGCCGTTCCACGTCGCCGAGATGATCGAGTTCGCGCAGACCTAAAGGAGAAGGCAACAATGCCGGGCAAGCCCACGCACTACAATTTCAAGGTGAAACGCTCCGTCGAAGTTCTCGGCATCATGTTCAAGCCTGATGCGGATTACACAGCGACGGCTGCGATCTACGACAAGCTCAAGGAGGCAGCGGCGGATGCAATCGTGTCCGCCACGCCCGCCATCATGGAGTAAAAGCGATGCTGAGGTTTGAGGACCTTCGTGTCCGGGACCAGCAGGCGCTTGACCGCGATTTCTTCAATCGCCGGTTCCGGCTCATTGCGGAAAGCCTCGGGCAGATCAGCGATGAGGTGGGTTCCATCTCGACCGACACCGACCGCCTCGTGGCCCTCGGTCTGAACCGGGTGAATGAAGTCCTCGGACCTTTGCTCGCCAAGCTCCAGATTGCTTCTGAGGTCGGCTTCCTCGTTGCCGAGAGCGCGACACCGGTGACGGTGAGCCTCAACCTCGAAACGACCTTCCAGATCAAGGAAGAGTTTCGGGAGTTGTTCTCACCGACGCCGTACCTGATCCTTCAGCGCGAGGCGGCAGGGACAATCAACGACTATGCCGCCATCGAATTGCAGAGCTACAATCGGACGAATGGCGGGCTCGCCGGGAAGATTGTCTTCCTCAACGGGAACGTCGGCGCGGCGTCTTATTCCGACTGGGTGATCTCCTGCGCGGCGGGCATGTCTATCAACGTCATGCAGTCGCTGCTCGATGTGACCGGGAGCCTTGGTACGTTGACGGACGTGGCCGCGGATGCGCAAGCGGCCATCACGACGATCAACAGCCTCATTGCCGCCGGAACTGTGATTTCGGTCAACGGGCAGACCGGCACGGTGATCCTTACGATGTCGGACATCAGCGGCCTCGTCACTGCTCTCGCATCCAAGGCAGACAGCAACCACGGCCACGCCATCGCGCAGATTTCCGACCTTCAATCAACTCTTGACGCCATCAAGGATGGCGGGACCTACTGAGGAGCCACGCCATGCCGCAATCGGTTATCACGCAGGTATCGCAGAAGCTCTCCATCGATGGCGTCAAAGACATCGAGGTCACGGCGATTGTCGATGACGGCGCGGGCGGCTGGGTCCGCTCGATCCGTCTCTACGGCTCTCCCGCCGTGGGCACCAACAAGGTGCTCGTGCATGAGGTCCTTCTGCAATCGTCGGTCAAGGCCGACCTTTCGATCACCACGCCCGAGATCGACTTCTGATCCTGGCACGCGCTTTCCCTGATCCTGTCTGAACCCGTCAACGCCCGCAGCGCGGTTGCCACCGCGCGGCGGGCTTTCCGTTTAGGAGACATCCAATGTCTGACCCGACTTTTGGCATTTCGATCACGCGGATCGACAATGAACCGCGTCCCGCAGTCTATTCCGACATGTCGGTCGTGGGCATCATCGGCACCGCGCCGGATGCCGATGCGGAAGTGTTCCCGCTCAACTCGCCCGTCTTCATGTATTCCGACGATGCCACCAGGTACCTTGGCCTCGGCGGCTCCGGCACGATCAAGGACGCCATCGACCTCATCAACGCGCAGCTTGGCGAGTTTCAGGTGGCGGCGAAGGTCGTAGTCGTCAGGATCGCCGTTGGCGTCAGTACCAACGCGACCATCGCCAACGTCGTGGGCAACTCGAGCCTCAAGACCGGCATCCACGCCTTCGTCGAGGCAGGTCCGGCGCTCGGCGTGATCCCGCGCCTCCTGTGCGCTCCGGGCTTCACGAGCCAGCGCGAGACCGGCGTGACCGGCATCGCCGTGGCGAATGCTGGTTCCGGCTACACCTCGGCTCCTGCCGTTGCCCTGACCGGCGGCGGCGGCTCTGGGGCGACCGCAACCGCCCAGGTGTCCGGCGGCCAGATCACCGGCTTTACGATCACCAACCCCGGCAGCGGCTACACCTCCGCGCCGACG
>CAIPGK010000180.1 GCA_903864575.1 uncultured Chloroflexota bacterium | reverse complement strand
CATCCAGTAGGCGAGACGTTTTGACTGGTCGGTGATGCGGGCGGCGAACTTCTCGACGCGCGCCTTGCAGCGGTCCACGAAATCGGCCACGCCGAAGGACTCGATGTCCCGCTTCGACTTGAGGCCAAGTTCCTTCTCGACTTCGACCTCGACCCAGAGCCCCTGGCAGTCGAACCCGTTCTGGAAGCGTTGCCGCTTTCCGAGCATGTTGTGGTATCGCTGAAAGAGGTCCTTGTAGGATCGTCCCCAGGCATGATGGACGCCCATCGGGTTGTTGGCGGTGATGGGGCCGTCGATAAAGGAAAAGGTCTCCGCAGATCCGTCGTTCCGGTGGAGGTAGGCGTCGATGATGCCTGCCTCGTTCCACCATGCGATGAGGTCCCGTTCCAGTTGGGTGAAATCGGTCCGGGTCGATACTTCGGCGATGCCCGCGCCCATGCCCATGCCCATGCCCATGCCCTTGCTCACGGTTCGTCTCCTGAATCGGCGATTCGCACCAAAAAGCCCGCCCTCTTGCAAGAGGACGGGCGAACCCGTGGTACCACCTCGATGACGCGCGATGCGCGCCGCTCAGCCGCACCGCTTGACACGGCGCGTCTCGCGGTAACGGGCGAACCCGGTCGCGCCTACCAGGCCGGTGGCCGTTCGGGCGACGGCTCGGGAGGGATGTCCTGCCGGAAATCCGCGCCCGGCTCGCAACATCCCGGGCTTGCTGGTGCGGAAGGATCCCGGTGGCGCGGTCTCCGTCGAAGCCGAAAACGTTCGGTTACATGGACAGGATACCGTACCCGCGATGCAGCATGAATCCTCTCGCGGGATTTGGACGTTTACCCGGCAAGGGCGCCCCGCATCGATGCGCCTGTTTTTGTATCGCTTGATGCCGTTGCCGGAATGGGGAGTGGATCGATGAAACCTGAACTGTTCGACCGGATCGCCCAACGCGCGGCCACCCGCCGCGGCGCCCTCGGACTTGCGGCGGCGCTTGCGGCGGCTGCTACCGGCCGGTCGGCGTCGAGGTCCGGTGCGGCGTCCGATGTGGCGGCGGAAGGGTCGTTCAGCCGTGATTGCGACCGGTTCCTGTTGATCGGCGAGAACAAGCGCAAAGGCGAGTGGGACAATGTCGACGACAACCTGAAGGTCGAGTTGTTCCGCAAGGGCTCCAAGCGATCCGAAATCATCTGGGATGACACCAGCGACACGCAGGTGAATTTCGAGGGCAAGCCGTTCCGCATCAAGGAGTTCGACGCAAACGTCGGTGACAAACTCCAGATCAGCGCCTTCAACGTCGACGGGGCCTGTGAACTCGACGAGATCTGGCTCTTTTGCGCGGACGGCGGGAGGGGCAAGAAGATCAAAAGCGCCTTTGAAAGCACGACCGACTCGTCGAAATGCCCAGGCAGCGGAATGTTCTATCAGGTCCGGTTCCGCATCAAACCGTAGCGATCCGGTCCCGGATTCGCCCGTAAACGCGCATCAGCAGAAAGACCCAGGTTCCGCCGAGCAGGTATGAGGCGGTGATGTCGGTCAGGTAAT
>CAIPGK010000179.1 GCA_903864575.1 uncultured Chloroflexota bacterium | reverse complement strand
TCGCTCCGGAGTCGCCCGTGATCTTCAAGTTCTTCAAGCGCAAGAGCGCACAGCCAGACGTCCAGATCGAGCAGGCGATGGAGAAGACCCGGCGCGGCGTCTTCACCGAGATCACCCGCCTGTTCGACCGCGCCGCCATCGACGAGGACCTCTACGAGGAACTCGAAATGCTCCTCATCCAGGCCGATGTCGGGTGGGACGTCAGCCAGAAGCTGGTGAGCGACCTGCGGGGCCGGGTGAAGGCGAACGGCATCCTCGACCCGCGGCAGGCCCGGGAAATCCTGCGCGAGGAGATGATCCAGTTGCTGGAGGCCTCCATGCGCAACCGGCAGGTGAAGATCCTCCAGCGCGGCGTGCCCTTCGTCATCATGGTCGTCGGGGTCAACGGCGTCGGCAAGACGACCTCGATCGCGAAACTCGCCGCGTGGCACAAGTCCTTCGGCCGCTCGGTGATGCTCGCGGCGGGCGACACCTTCCGCGCCGCCGCCATCGACCAGTTGAAGATCTGGGGCGAGCGCCTCGACGTCCCCGTCATCGCCCACGAGCAGGGGGGCGACCCCGGCGCGGTCGTCTTCGACGCCATGCAGGCCGCCCACGCCCGCAACATCGACGTGCTGATCGTCGACACCGCCGGCCGCCTCCACACCAAGCACAACCTGATGGCCGAGCTCACGAAACTCCGCAAGATCATGCAGAAGACCGTCCCCGACGCCCCGCAGGAGACGATCCTCGTCATCGACGCCACCACTGGCCAGAACGGCCTCGTCCAGGCCAAGGAGTTCTCCAACGCGGTGGAGATCTCCGACATCATGATCGCCAAGCTCGACGGCACCGCGAAGGGCGGCATCGCCTTCGCCGTCGCAAAAGAGCTCGGGACGCCCATCGCCTACGTCGGCACCGGCGAAAAGGCCGCCGACCTCGCCGAGTTCCGGCCGGAGACGTATGTGGACTCGTTGTTCTTCGGAGAGGGCGAGGGGTTCTGACGGGGTATCGGGCGCCGGGTATCGGGCACCGGGCTTCGGGTCTGGAGCGGGTTACGGTTTTCGGCAAGGGCCAGGTTCGTTTCATTCGTGGAGGCGGCGGATGGATGGCAACGCTCATGGCTACCGCGGACTGCGGGTCTGGCACGACGGAATGGACCTGACGCTCGAGGTATACGGACTAACGAGGTCCTTTCCCCGCCATGAACTCTTTGGTCTCGCAAGCCAGATGCAACGTGCGGCTTCGTCCGTACCTGCCAACATTGCTGAAGGTCGGTCGCGAGAATCCCCAGGTGACTACGGCAGATTCATCCGCATCGCGTTGGGATCGCTCGGTGAACTTGAAACCTTCCTCGAGTTGGCAATGCGCCTAGACTACATCCAGCGTGACCAGTCTCAGGCAGCAATCGAACGCTGCGCTTCCGTTCGGAGACAGTTGCACAGATTGTTGACGTTCGTGGAATCCCAACGAGATCAACGCGGAGCATCCGGGCAATAGCCTCCAGCGCCCTCTCTCGTCTCGTTTTGCCCGATACCCGATACCCGATACCCGACACCAGGGGAGCATCGCGATGTTCGAATCCCTCACAGACCGGCTCAACGAAACATTCGGCAAGCTCGGCAGGAAGGGCCGGCTGACGGAGCAGGACGTCGACGAGGCGATGCGCGAAGTCCGTCGGGCGCTGCTGGAGGCGGACGTCAACTTCAAGGTCGCCAAGGATTTCGTGGCCGCGGTGCGGGAGCGGGCGGTCGGGCAGGATGTGCTGCGGTCGCTGACCCCGGCGCAGTCGGTCATCGCCATCGCCAACGAGGAACTGATCAAGGTCCTCGGCGAGGAACCGGAAGGGTTGAAGTACCCGGACCGGCCGCCGCAGATCATCATGCTGGTCGGCCTGCAGGGATCGGGCAAGACCACTCACGCCGGGAAACTGGCGCTGCACCTGCGCAAGGGCGGCAAGGCGCCGTTGCTGGTGGCCGCGGACGTCTACCGCCCCGCCGCGATCGCGCAGTTGCAGACGCTCGGGAAGCAGGTCAACATCCCCGTCTTCGAGATGGGGACGACGACCAACCCGGTGGAGATCGCGAAGAACGCGATCCGGCACGCCAACGAGCGCGGGCTCAACCCGGTCATCATCGACACCGCGGGCCGCCTCCAGATCGACGAAAAACTGATGCAGGAACTGGTGGACATCCGCGCCGCGGTCAACCCCACCGAGATCCTGCTCGTCGCCGACGCGATGACCGGGCAGGAAGCCGTCGGGGTCGCCCAGACCTTCCACGACAAGGTCGGCGCGACCGGGCTGATCCTGACCAAGATGGACGGCGACGCCCGCGGCGGCGCGGCCCTCTCCATCCGCGCGGTGACGGGGGTGCCGATCAAGTTCATCGGCACCGGCGAGAAACTGGACGCCCTCGAGCCCTTCTACCCCAACCGGCTCGCCAGCCGCATCCTCGGCATGGGCGACGTGCTCTCGCTGATCGAGCGCGCGCAGGAGACGATGACCGACGAGGAAAACCCCGAGGAACTGCAGGAGCGGATGCTCAAGGGGCAGTTCACCCTCGAGGATTTCCTCGACCAGTTGCAGAAGATCAAGAAGATGGGGCCGCTGAACCAGTTGCTGGAGATGATCCCCGGCCTCGGCGCCCAGCTGCGGCAGGCCAAGGCGCAAATCTCCGACGACGACTACAAGCACATCGAGGCGATCATCTACTCGATGACCCCCGAGGAACGCCGCACCCCCGACATCATCGGCAAGCGCCGCTCCGCCCGGATCGCCAGGGGCTCCGGCCGCAGCGTCCAGGAAGTGAAGGCCCTCATCAAGCAGTTCGAGGAAATGCAGAAGATGATGGCCCAGATGGGCAAGTTCGCGAAAAAGGGCAAGATGCCCCCCGGCATGGGTCGCGGCGGCGGCATCCCGGGATTGCCATTCTGATCCGTGGGGTATGAGAGGGGCGATGGTGATAAGGTTGTCGGGTTCGAGGGCGAGCACGCAACCAGACCTCAGCCATCACCCACTTCCCCAACGCCCCGGCACACGGTACTCCCGCAACCCTGCAAAGGAGATTCGAATGCACCGCGCGCTCATCATTGGAATCGCCGCCGTCGGCGTGGCCGCGGGGGCCGCGCTTGCCCCGGCGCAGGCGCAGGAAAGCACCTTCGATCTTCCCGGGCAGGCCACCCCGGCCCCGGCGCGGCCGGACATCGAGGGCGTGACCTACATCGACGTCTGGACCAACCGGCACACCGAGGGACCGGTGAAATACGACGAGTCCCCGCCCGCGGGAGGGCCGCACAATCCCGTCTGGCAGGCCTGCGGGTTCTACGACACGGCGGTGCCGAACGAGCGCGGGGTCCACTCGCAGGAGCACGGCGCGGTCTGGATCACCTACCGGAATGATCTCCCCGAGGCGGACCTGAACGCCGTGAAGGACCTGGCGGAGACCGATCCCTACGTCCTCGCCTCCCCTTACGAGGGCCTCGAGCACCCGCTCGTGCTCTCGGCATGGGGCGCGCAGCTGGGCCTCGATTCCGCGAGCGATCCGCGCCTGAAGGAATTCGTGGGCTTCTTCGCCAACCGCGAGGATGGCCCCGAGTTCGGCGCGCCCTGCGCGGACAGCGGCACCGACGAAACCACCCCGATCGAGTTCCCCACCGGCGCGACCCCCATGGCGCAACCCGACGCACCGGAGGCGACGCCCGTTCCCTGAGGCCCGCCATCTGACACCCGACATGGAACGCCCTCCCCGCGGGCCGGCGCCGCGCGCCGATTCCGCGAGCCGTTACAGACTCCCGGTACCATCATCATCACATCGTCACGGCCGTCAGCCGAGCCGCACGTTTTTCCGTACCCGGCCAGGATTCCAGGTGACCCATGATTCCCGTATCCGCTTGCGCGGCGCCATCGTCATCGCCCTGCTGCTCTCGCTGCTCATGGCGGCGCGCATCGTCACCACCCCCGCGCCGGGCACGATCGGAACTGCCGCAGCCGCGGGCATTGCCGCGCCCGGTGGCGGGAGTCACGCGGCGAATCCCGCCCTCCGGGGCACGGCGACCGCCGGACCGGCCATCGTCGGCGGCACGCCCGTGCCCATCGGCGACTTCCGCTTCATGACCTTCATCACCGCCAACAACCAGCCACTCTGCGGCGGCGCGCTCATCTCCCCACAGCACGTGCTGACCGCCGCGCACTGCATGCGGTCGGTGCCCTCCGCGCTCGGGCTCTTCATCGGCGGCAATGTCCGGGTGAATGGCGGCATCCCGCAGGGATCCATCGCGCGGTCCGCCATCGCCTACGAAGTGGATCCCCTGTACACCTTCGGCGACGACCCATACGACGCCGCCGTCATCACCCTGAACGCGCCGGTGCCCTCCGCCGCGCAGGGCGGCGTCGATCCCCTCCCGTGGGTGAGCGCCGGATCGTCCACCGGGCTCGCGGCAGGAACCATGCTCACTGTTGCAGGCTGGGGGCATACCTCCTATGGGGGATCCCCGTCCTCGCAACTCCTGCAGGTCGATGTCGAGGTCCAGAGCGACGCCACCTGCCTCGACGCATTTGGCGCGTCGTTCGACCCCGCCACCATGTTCTGCGCGGGGCCGATGGCGGGCGGCCAGGACTCCTGTCAGGGCGACAGCGGCGGCCCGATCTTCCTCGACGCGGGAGCCTCGCAGGTGGAGATCGGCATCGTCAGCTGGGGCATCGAGTGCGCGTCACCGAACAAGCCCGGCGTCTACACCCGCATCGCCAACGCCCAGATCAACGCGTTCATCGCCGGCGTGCTCGCGAAGCCGATCCCGACGCCCACCCCGATCCCGGACACGACGGGCCCGACGGTCAGCATCGTGAAGCCCACGTCCGGCGCAAGGGTGAAGCAGCCGTTCACCGTCAAGGTCAATGCCTCCGACCTCTCGGGCGTGAAAAAGGTGGAGGTGCAGGAGTGCGCCGGGGCGAATTGCCGGAAGGTGGCATCCTCCACCACCGCGCCGTGGTCTTTCCGCATCTCACCGGGCCGCGGGAAAACGACGCTGCAAGCGGTCGCAACCGACGGCAAAGGCAATCAATCCACATCATCCCGGGTGAAGATCACCGTGAAATAGGCCGCCGGTGTATCACCACGGCGGCTCGCCTCCTCTCTTGAAATGAAGGGCTGATGAAACACCGACGCGGCGCCGCGCAGTGAACCGGCGGCGCGCTGGCTATCGCGGAAGGCGCACGATCGTGACGGGAACGGCACGCATGAAACTCCGGGGGATGGGAAGGTTGTCGGCGCTGATCGCGGCGCTGGTGATGGCGGCGGCGCTGATCGCCCCGGCAGGGTTGCCCGCCGTGGCAGGCGAGCGCCAGGCCGGGAATCGCCCTGCGGTCACCCTCCGCGAGGTCAACCCGCCCGCGAAGGCGGGCAAGGGCCATCGGGCGGCAGCCGATCCGAAGATCGTCGGCGGCACGGCCGTCCCGAGCGGGACCTACCGCTTCATGGCCTTCCTCCACATCACCATCGGCGGCTCGACCTACATGTGCGGCGGCTCGCTCATCGATCCGTCCCATATCCTCACCGCCGCGCACTGCGCCGAGGGCGCAAGCGCCGCGGGAATCACGGCCTGGATCGGCGGCAACCAGATGAGCGGCTCGATTCCGCAGGGCAGCCTCCAGCGCGGCGCGAGCGCGATCGCCGTTCACCCGTCCTACAACGGCAACACGCAGCAATACGACGCCGCGGTCATCACGCTGAGCCAGGCGGTACCCTCCGCGGCCAACGGCGGGATCGATCCGGTCACGCTCGTCTCCTCCGGGTCCGGCGCCGGGCTCGCGCAGAACACCTCCCTCACCGTCGCGGGCTGGGGAACGACCAGCTCCGGCGGCAGCATGGCCAGCCAGTTGATGTCCGTCGCTGTCCCCGTGCAGAGTGACCAGTACTGCTCGGGCCAGTACGCGGGCAGCGGCTACAGCACCTCGACGATGTTCTGCGCCGGCCCGCAAGGCGGCGGCAAGGATTCCTGCCAGGGCGACAGCGGCGGCCCGATCTTCTTCGACAACGGCGGCGTGTTGACCCAGGCCGGCGTCGTCAGCTGGGGCTACGGTTGCGCCCAGGCGGGCTACCCAGGCGTCTACTCGCGGCTCGCCAACGCCTCGATCAGCAGCTTCATCGGCGGCATCCTCGGCAACCCCGTCCCACCGACGCCGAACCCGGTCAGCGACACCACCGCGCCGAGCGTCCGCATCAACAACCCCGCGCGGAATGGAGTCGTTCGCTCCACCTTCACGGTCAGCGTCTCCGCGAGCGATGCCCAGTCCGGCATTCGCAAGGTCGAATTGCAGCAATGCTTCGGGTCGCAGTGCTCCACGATCGCGACCGACCCGAGCGCGCCATACTCCTTCCGGCTCACCGGATCGTCCGGCAAGGCCGTGATCCGCGCGGTCGCCACCGACGGCGTGGGACATACGGCCACCACGATCAAGACCCCCATCTGGATCCGCTGATCGGCCATCGCTGAACTCTGTTGCTGCGCGGGCGCCCGGGACGTGACACCCGGGCGCCTGCGCGCGTAGGCTTCGCATGCAGGCTTTTCTCACGCCGGAGACCCCGCCGATGCCCACGCCGCAGTTGCCTCGCCTCCTCGCCGTTCTCGCGCTCGCGCTCGCCATGGCGCCGGCGCTGGCGGGCGCCCGGGCCGAGCCGCTCGCCACCCGCGCCGCGGACAACCGCTACATCATCGAACTCTCGCCAGCCGCAGGCGACCCGCAAGCCGTCGCAGGCGACATGGCGCGGCAGTTCGGCTTGTTGCCCGGCCATATCTATCGCGATGCCCTGCGCGGCTTCTCGGCCACGATCCCGGCGGATGCCCTCGATGCCGTCGCCGCCGACCGCCGCGTCCGCGTCGTCACCCCGGACGTGGCGGTCCGGTTGCCCCTGCCCCGTCCGGAGCCCTTGCCGCAGGGCCGCGATTTCCCCGTCTCCGGCCAGACGACCCCGCCCGGCATCGCCCGCATCCAGGCCCCGCAGAATCCCGTCTTCATGTCCGGGCCGGTCGATGTCGATGTCGCCGTCATCGACACCGGCGTCTGGGCGCAACATCCCGATCTGAACGTCGTCGGCGGCAAGAGTTGCGTCAGCGGCGAACCGAACGTCGACTACCACGGTCACGGAACCCACGTCGCCGGGATCATCGGCGCGATCGACAACGATTTCGGCGTGGTTGGCGTCGCGCCGGGCGCGCGGATCTGGTCGGTGAAGGTGATGGACCGGGGCGGCGCAGGAACGATCGGCGACATCATCTGCGGCGTCGATTGGGTCACCGCGCACGCCCGGACGATCGAGGTCGCCAACATGAGCCTCGGGATGATCACCTTCGCGAAGGTCGACACCCGAACGTGCGGGCGCAAGACCGGCGACACGCTGCATGAGGCGATCTGCGCCTCCGTGCGCGCGGGCGTCACCTACGCCGTCGCGGCGGGCAACAACTGCGGCAACGCCCAATCCTTCGCGCCCGCAGCGTACCCCGAGGTCATCACCGTCTCGGCGTTCACCGACACCGACGGCATGCCGGGCGGCTACGGCTCCCCCGGCGCCACCCGCAACTGCGGGGTCTACGGCGCCGACGGCAAGCTGCTGAATGAGCGGCAACCGTTGCCCAATCCCGACGACGCGATCTCGGCCTACACCAACACCGGGAAACCGGTCGATCTGTGGGCGCCTGGCACCAACGTGCTTTCCACCTACATCATGGACACGCACGTCTCGAACCGCCCCTACGCCGTCCTGAGCGGGACGAGCATGGCCTCGCCCCACGTCGCGGGCGCGGCCGCCCTCGAACTCGCCGCTGATCCATCCCTCACCCCCGAGCAGGTCCGCTCCCGCCTCGTCTCCCAGGCCGAACGGCGGTCGCTGAACAATCCCTATGTGGACGCGGATTGGAACGGCTCGCTCAAGCCGACCTATCGGGCCAGCATCGTCAACGTCAATCCCGGCACGCCCTGGCCCCCGCAGCCATAGGACCCCGGTGCGCGGCAATCGGAATGAGGCCCGGAATCGTGGCAAAACGGGCGCGCAATCACGCCACGAGTGTCGCCACCGGAGCCAGAAGCGACCGGGCGTCGGCGCCCCGGCAGGATAGTTGCGTCGCCGCCTGATCGGCGCATGCACCGGCGAAGGACAAGGAAGTTGCCCATGCTCTCCGGACAGAACCCCGCGCCGACCAGTCGATCGCGTGCCCGTCTGGCCCGTGCGCGAAACGCCGGCCGACCGGCCATGCTGCTCCTGCTGCTGGCCGTTCTTGCCGTGCCGTTCGGTGCGATCGCCATCGGGTCGCCGTCCGGTGCGCCGGCGCGGAATGGCGCACACGACCTCGCTCCCCTGCCGGAGAGCGTTCCGATCGACGCCGCCGCGATGCGCAGCCGAACCGCTGGCGCGTCGTGGTACGTCGTCACCCTGAAAGGAAGCGCCGCCGACCCGCGCGACCTCGTGGCCGCCGCGTCCGTGGCGGGACCACGCCCACCGATCGGCTTCGTCTACCGCACCGCCATCAACGGCTTCTCGACCGCCCTGTCCGACGCCCAGGCCGATCTGCTGCGGAAGGACCCGAATGTCCTCGCGGTCACGCCGAACTACAGCTTCGAGGCGCTCGACCAGACCATCCCCGCGGGCATCAATCGCATCGAGGCGGCGCCGTCAGGCAAGAACGCCATCGCCCACATCGACGGCATCGACACGCGGGTGAACGTCGGCGTGGCCGTCATCGACTCCGCCGTGGACAAGAATCACCCGGACCTCAATGTTCCGCTGGTCTGGGACTGCACCGGGGAGGCGACCATCGTCGCAGGCCAACACGGAACCCACGTCGCGGGCACGATCGGAGCGCTCGACAACACCATCGGGGTCGTCGGGGTCGCGCCGGGCGCGCCCATCTACTCGTACAAGGTCTTCCCGAACGCGGGCGGTTTCGCCAATCTCGCGTCCATCCTCTGCGCCCTCAACAGGATCGCCCAGAACCCGGCGCAGACGCCCGTGGCCAACATGAGCCTCGGGATCGACATCGGGTCTCCGGCAGATGACGGAAACTGCGGCAACACCGACCACGAC
>CAIPGK010000178.1 GCA_903864575.1 uncultured Chloroflexota bacterium | reverse complement strand
GCCTCCATCCGCCACTCCGGCGCTCCCCCCCGGTTCAGGACCCCTTTCGGCGTGGTCGCCCGATCGATCAACGAAACCGCCGGTCGCGCAACGATCGGACCCTCCCGCACCCTGGTGTAAGATCGATGCAATCAATCAGAGATGGAGTCGACGCGAACCCGCGGGTCTCGCCGCGGAGGGAGGAGCGCCAGGTGCAGACGCCAGCAGCCCGGGATGAAGCGGTCTACACGATGGCGGAAGCGGCCCGGCTGAAGGGCGCTTCCTACCACACCATCTCGCGGGCGATCCGCAAGGGCATCCTCCCCTGCACCCGGATCGGACGCCAGGCCCTCATCCGCGAAAGCGATCTCGACGCCTGGTCGCCGATGACCGCGCGGCGGCCAAAGAAATACGCCGGTCGCACACCGGATGCCGGCGTTCGCCCCAGCGTCATCCTGCCCGGAACCGGAGGCGCTCCGGCATCCGGCTCGATCGACCGGTTGACCTCCCTGCTCGCCCTGCTCGGCGGGAATGCCCCCTCCGGCGCGGTCCTCGAGGAGATCCTCGGGGCCATCGCCGACACCTTGCACTGCGCGGACGCCGCGATCATCACCCGCGACGCCGCTGGCAGGCGGTTCGAGGTGCGCGCGGCCGTCGGATCGAAGCGGGACTGGCTGGACGTCGCGGGCGACGGTCCCCGGGTCATGACCCGCCCGGTCACCCTCGCCGGCCACACCCTCGGACTCTTTGTCGGCATCCCCGATGTCGACCGGCCCGTCCTCTCCTCGCAGGACCGCGACGCGGCGCTCGCGATGCTCACCCTCGCCGCGATCGCCCTCTCCTGACTGCCGCCCACAGCGACCGCCAGCGTCGATGCGCATCGGCTGGCACGGTCAAGCGGCCACCCGGATCGGTCGGAGTTTCAGCCCGCGATGGATCAGGCGCCCTGTTCCCCCTCCGGCCGCCTCCCCGGCGTCCCCTCGACCGCATACCTGGTCAGGCATTCCCCCAGCGCATCGAAGAGGTGCACCGTCCGCACCCCATCCTTCCGGCACCCCTTCGCCCGGCAGACCACCTCGAGCACGACCCCCTCCCCGGCGCCGGCATAGAGATGCCCGAAGACCACCTTCGACGGGCAGCGCAGCTTCACCGGCGCCCGCTCCGGCGCCCATATGGCCTCCCGCGGCTTCATCGCAGCCGGAACTCGTGGGCGCATCCCGACGACAGGATCACGTCCGCGTCGCGCAGCGTCACCTCCACCAGGAATCCGTTCCGCCGCTCCCAGCAGTAACTCCTCGACAGACCCGGCACCGGCGCCAGTGCCCGCGGATCGTGCGCCGCCTCCAGCACCCGCCGCCGGTTTCCCGCGGGCGTCACCGCCCGGGCCGCCGCCTTCCGGAGGAGAGCCGCCTGCGACGGCGGGAGTTGCCCGCGCATCAGCCGCTCCCGCGTCGCCGGATCGTCCAGCGGATTGCGCTCGCCCACCCACTCCAGCACCACCGTCCTGGCCGGCGCCGGGTCGATGGCCGCGGCCAGCATCTCCGCCAGCCGTTCGTGGGTCGGCAATCCCGGCCGTCCCGGCACGCTCCCGACGATCCGGCTACTCGTCACCGTCGGGTACCCGGACATCCGTCTGCTCCGGCTCACCCGGACCCTCCACCGGCGCGATCCCGTACCGCGCGAGCGTCCCGGCGTCCCCGGGCTCCGCCTCGCGCCACGCCGCCTGCGGCGCGTCGTACACCCGGATCTCCCGCCCGGCCGACGCCACCGTCTCCCACTCCGCCTGTTTCCTTGTGGCCATCACTCAACCCTCCTCGTCGGCAGCGGATCCCCGGCGAGTTCCACCGCGATCCGCCGCATCGTCTGCAACGTCCCGGGAAAGACCGTGCTCTCCACGGTCTCCGTCCTCGAATCGACGTAACTCCACAGCGGCCAGCGCCGGTCATCAGCGGACCACAGCCGCTCGTCCACCAGCTCGCAGACTGCCCGGTCCATCGCCGCGATCGTCTCCTT
>CAIPGK010000177.1 GCA_903864575.1 uncultured Chloroflexota bacterium | reverse complement strand
TCACTGCGGTGTTGCCGGAAATGACCGCCGAGCCTTCCACCGCAAGCTCCGAATTATCGGCGTAGATGCCACCGCCATTTATTGAAGCGGTGTTTCCGGTGATCCGCGCGCCGCCGCGTACCGTCATCGCGGCCGGGTTGGCGCCGCTTTCCAGGTAGACGCCGCCTCCGTAGCCGTCCTCGCAGGTGTTGCCGGAGATGACCGCCGAACCCTCCACAGCGGCCTTGGTGTCGAACACGTAGATGCCGCCGCCGTTTCCGACGGCCGTGTTGTCGATCACCTGCACGGAGTCGGTGATCGTCAGATGCGTCCAGTCCGCGGGCTGGTCGTTGTCCTCCCACGAAACGTACACGCCGCCGCCGAAGCCATTGTCGCCATTGTCGGTCAAGGCGGTATTGCCGGAGATCTCGACCTCGCCGGAGATCGTGGCCGTCACCCATTCCACGAACGCGACGCCGCCGCCAAACTCCGTTACAACATTGCCGATGATCTGCACCCGGTCCCTGATCAGAACAGTCACGGTCGCATCAGTGTTACCCAGGGCGGCGACGCCGCCGCCCATGCCGGACCCGTCAACCGAAGTGTTTTCGGCAATCACCACGTCGCCTTCGATGATGACCGTCACGGCGCGCGTGCTGTTGAAGTTCGCGATGCCGACCCCGCCGCCCGCGTAATCATTTGTCGCGGCGTTGCCGGTGATCCGCACGTGGCCGGAAATCGTCACATTCACGCCGGTGCCGGCGGTCCCGACGCCGCCGCCATAGGAATCCGTCACGTTGTCGGCGATGACCGCCCACCCGGAGATGACCAGGTCCGATGCCCCAACGACACCGACGCCACCGCCAGGGTTCCGGGCGTAGTTGCCACGAACGACGACGTCGTCGGTCACCGTCACGGTGAGGCCATCGCCCGATACCCCAAGCCCGCCACCGTCTTCGACAGCGCTATTGGTGTGCCTCCAACCGGCGTTCTTCACCACGGTGGTCCCGGCCAGCGTCACGTTGCCGTCGCTGCCGATGCCGCCGCCGTAGAGGGAATTCTCCCAGTCCTGGTACCCATCCACCGTGATGTCCAGCACCGTCAGGCTCTTGCCGCCCGTCACCGCGATCGTTCGCTTGCCTGATCCTGCCGCGTCCCGCGTCGCGTTCCGCAGCGTCACCCGCTCCCCGGGGCACGCCCGCAGCGTCAGCGCCTTGCTGGCGATCACCAGGTCCTCGACGTAGGTCCCCTTCCCGATCGCGATCACGTCTCCGTCGCTTGCCGCGTCGATCGCCGCCTGCACCGTCTGGTACGTGCAGCTCGCGCACACGATCGGCGTGCAGGACTCGATGCAGGCCGAAACGCTGCAGGGGCGGCACGACCCGTCCATGCATCGCGACGACACGCACTCGCTCCCCGCCGTGCACAACCCCATCACGGGCAGCAGGCAGTAGGTTCCCGCCGGGGTGTCAAAGTCGTAGGTCGTGCACTCCGCGTTCGGGTCCCGGCAGACGGAGTTTGCGGTGCATGCCTCGCCGGTCTCCACCAATGGCGCCTTGCCGCCGCACTTCCCTGCCACGCACTCGATGCCGCCGCAGCAGTTCCGGTCCTCGCTGCACGGGCGGCCCTTCTTCTCGCACCGGCACCGGCCCGTCTTGTCCTTGTTCTTGATCTTCGTCTTGCAGATGTTCGTGCAGCAGTCGCTGTTCTTCGTGCAGACGTTCTTCT
>CAIPGK010000176.1 GCA_903864575.1 uncultured Chloroflexota bacterium | reverse complement strand
GCCGGCACCGCTCGTGCCGACCGTGAGCCCGCCGGCCACGCTGACCGCACCAGCGCCGCCGTCCGCGCAGGAAACACCACTCCCGCCGATCATCGCGCCAACCGCGCCTCCTGTGGCGACTCCGGCAGGCTAATCCGTGACTGGCGTCGTTCAGAGCGTAATGAATCCCTGGTCGGTCACGCGGGCGCGCGGAATGACCGAAAGCGCCATGAACGCGAGGAGTCCAAAGGGCGACGGCAGCGTGCTGCCAAGGTCCCGTGCGGCTCGTTCGAGGCGCTCGTAGGCGGCAGCGACCTCGGCGACCGGACGGTCCGAGAGCAGACCGCCGATGGGGAGTGGAAGGTGGTCGATCACCGTCCCATCGGCGACTGCCGCGAGGCCTCCGCCTGATTCCGCGACCACCGCGATCGCCCCGAGAAGATCGGCGTCGTTTGCTCCAACGGCGACGATGTTGTGCGCGTCGTGCGCGATGGAGGATGCGAGCGCGCCGCGCCGCAACCCGAACCCCTGAACGAGTCCCTTGCCGATCCTGCCGCTGGCATGATGGCGGTCGACGCACACGAGTTTCAGGAGATCGCGCGTTGGGTCCGCCACCGCGAATCCATTCTCCACGGTCGGCTCGACGTCCATCAGGCCGGTCACAATCTGCCCGGGGATCGCCACGACGGCCCGGCGCCCATCCTCGGCAGGCAGGCGCAGATCGCGGATCAGGATCGGGGCAACGTGGATGGTGTTGCGGAGGGGTTCGGGTATCCCGGAGAGGGCGGGAATGGCCGCTACGATTGCTCCGTTCTCCGCAACGACGATCCCGTCATGGAGCGTCATTCGCACGTTGACCGAGGCCAGATCGGAGAGAATGGCGAGATTGGCGCGATAGCCGGGCGCCACCGCGCCGACCCGTGACAGGCCCCAGTGTGCGGCTGGATTCCACGTCGCGAGCCGGATCGCACGCCGCGGGTCCAGCCCCAGTGCGATGGCTTCGCGCAGTATGGCGTCGATGTGCCCGCGCTCGTGGAGATCGTTTGCGTCGCGGTCGTCGCAGCAAAAGCAGATGCGGTGGGCTGTGGCGTCGGTGACGAGCGGCAGCAATGCGGGGAGATTGCGGGCAGAGGAGCCTTGCCGGATCATCACCATGAGGCCGGCGCGAAGCTTCTCGCGCGCCTCCGCGAGGGTCGTCGACTCGTGGTCGGACACCGGACCGGAGCCAATGTACGCCTGGAGCGCGTGGCCGGAAAGGCCCGGTGCGTGACCATCGATCGGCCGATTCGCCGCGGCCGCGAGTTCCTCGGCAATGTGGGCGGCTCCGGACAGGACACCGGGGAAGTTCATCAATTCGCCGAGCGCGACGCTTTCCGGCCAGTCCAGCATGGTCGCGATCTCGCTCGGCCCGAAGGTCGCGCCCGGCGTTTCGCGCGAGCTGGCGGGGACGCATGAGGGAACGGTGAACCGCACATCGAGCGGGAGCCCGGCGGCAGCGTCGCGCATGGCGGCCAGCCCGGGCAACCCTGAGACGTTCGCGATCTCGTGCGGGTCGGTAACGACCGCTCCCGTACCGTGCGAGACCACGGCGCGAGCGAACTCGGGCATCCACAGCATGGAGCTTTCGGTATGAATGTGAGCGTCGATGAATGCTGGCGCGATGACCCCCCCGGTGACATCGATCCGTTCCGTGCTATCCGGGTAGACGCCGACGCCGGCGATGATTCCATCGACGATCGCGACATCC
The DNA here is from genome assembly GCA_903864575.1 of uncultured Chloroflexota bacterium. GTDB lineage: Bacteria > Chloroflexota > Chloroflexia > Thermomicrobiales > UBA6265 > CADCWF01. The sequence continues at coordinate 9,649 of CAIPGK010000176.1, read as the reverse complement.
GCGGTGAACGCCGACTCGGAGAAGACATCGATCACCGTCCCGCCGGAAAGGACCAGATCGGGACGCTCCTCGCCAAGGGCGACACGAACCCGCCGCTTCCATTGCTCGGCTGAAAACGAGGTGTCCATGGCTGCTCCTTTCGACCGCGACGAGTGGCGGAGGCTGGTCCGCATGCCGGAGTTGTCACCGAATCCAGCCATTCTAGTCGGCAGCCGTCGGGACCGCCCGGTTTCGGACGGCGCCCAGCAGGTTGGCCACTTTCGCGCTTGCGGTGTTTCGTTCATAATCGAGCACTCGATTGTCAGGCAAGGGGATGTCATGGGATCCGGAAGCACGCCTCGTACACCATCCGCTGCGGTTGATACGGCAAACGCGGGGCCTCCTCCCCCACCGTCTCTCGATTGGCCCACGCCGCCAAACGTGGCCCGCGCGATCAGGACGGTGTTCATTGCGCTGATCGCCCTTGGCGTACTGCTGCTGGTCTACGCCTTCGCCGTTGTCGCTCCACGGGTTGGGCTGGGCACGTTTTCCGAGACGGATCCCACGTGGGCGTGGATCGTCGCGTCCATTGTGGCGTTGATCATCGGCGGAAGCGGATTGTTGCTGCGTCCGGAGGTCGGGACCGCCAGGCGTCAGATTCGGACCGGCGCGCTCTGGACTGTCACCCTGCTCGCCGGTCTGATTTCGCTGTGGATGCTCATCAATGATTCAGCCCGCCAAACGCAGTGGATCGGCACGCCGGTCTTCACCGAGCAGGAGGCGGACGACTATATCGCTGACTGGAACGCGAAAATCGGGTCATCCGGCGGTGCGCCGCACATCAAGACCGGCGTCATGCTCCAATCGGTCGAGTTCAAGAGCGGCGCGAACGTGCAGGTAGCGGGATACATCTGGATGACCTTCCCGCAGGATTTGCCTGAGGGATACGTCAAGGGATTCGTGCTTCCTGATGCGGTTACCGAGGCGTACTCGGCGAAGGAGGCCTATCGCACCAGGCAGGCCAATGGCGACGAGACGATCGGGTGGTATTTCGCCGCCACGATGCGCCGTGCCTTCGACTACTCCCGGTTTCCGTTCGATCGGCCCGACATCTACGTCCGGGTCTGGGCGCAGGACTTCTCACGGGGCGGCGTGATCGTGCCCGACTTCGAGGGCTACATCGATCTCACTCCATCGTCACTGCCGGGCATCGAAGACCAGATGGTGTACGGCGGCTGGAATCCAGTATTCTCCGGGTTCAGCTATGACGTGAACTACTACAACGCCGACTATGGTTACCGTTCAGAAAAGACGGGAACCGGGGCGCCGGAAATGCACTTCAACTTCGTGCTGAAGCGCGATCCGATCAACCCGTTCACGGACCAACTCTTCTACGCGGGCACCGTGGCGCTGTTGATCTTCGGGCTGCTCAGCCTCACAACCGCCAATCAGGAGGATCGGGGCCGGTTCGGCATCAGCACCGCCGGCGTGCTTGGGTCGGTCAGCGTGCTCCTGTTCGGCATCATCGCCAAGCAGACCAGTCTTCGGACCGGCCTTGATTCGCAGACGCTGACCTATCTCGAAACCTTGCCAATCATGCTGTACGTGATGCTGTTGCTCACCGCCCTGAACGCCATTCTCGTTTCCGCGCCGTTCGACGTGAAAATCCTCGATTACCGGAACAACCTGTTGCCGGAACTGCTGTACTGGCCGATCCTGCTTGCCGGACTGTTCACCGTCACCATGGTTGTCTTCTATCGCTAGGAGCGTTCGCGTCCTGACAGGGACTGGCCGGAGCAGCACCGACTGCTCCTGCCGGTCAGCAATGTCCCGGCAGGCGATGGCAAGGCTCGAATCCGGAAAAGTCGACAAGGGCCGGTGGTTCGGGTATCGTCCCCGATTGCGCCCGGGCCGGTTGGTCCGGTCATGCCGCGATGACCGGCGACGCGTCTGGCGCCAAGCCAGACAGGTGGGCAACCAGCTCGCGGGGCTTCGGCTAGCGGGGCATCGATGACGACGAAAATTCGCGTTGGTCCGGCACGGGTGGAGCGGCACGAAGGCGCGATCGAGCACTGGCTGCTCGATAGCCACCCGGAGGAGGTCGACGGGCCATACGAGACTGCGCATCACACCCACCCCTGGTGGAAAGTGATGTGCCTGACTGGCGTGGACTATTTCTCGACACTTGGCTATCAGCCCGGTATCGCGGCGCTGGCGGCGGGCGCGCTGTCTCCTCTGGCCACGTTGATCCTCGTCCTGATCACGCTGGTCGGCGCGCTCCCGATGTACAAGCGCGTCGCGCAGGAGAGCCCGCATGGCGACGGCTCCATCTCCATGCTGGAGAAGCTGTTGCCGTGGTGGCAGGGCAAGTTGCTGGTGCTGGCGTTGCTCGGCTTCGTCGCGACAGGGTTCGTCATCACCATCACGTTGTCGGCGGCGGACGCGACCGCGCACATCGAGGAGAACCCGTTTGCCGGGTTCCTCGTCGGGTACGAGGTGCCAGTCACGCTGGCGTTGATCGCCATGCTCGGCATCGTCTTTCTCAAGGGCTTCAACGAAGCGATCGGGATCGCGGTCGGCATTGTCGCGCTGTACCTCGCGCTCAATGTGGTGGTGATCGGGAACTCGCTCCGGGAAATCGCTCAGAACCCGGCGTTGCTGGCCGACTGGCAGCGACTGCTCTCGCTCGAGTATGCGAACCCAATGCTGATGATCGGCGCCGCGCTGCTGGTGTTTCCGAAACTGGCGCTCGGTCTTTCAGGGTTCGAAACGGGCGTCGTCGTCATGCCGCTGGTGGAGGGGGATCCGTCCGACACCTACGACAAGCCCGCCGGCCGGATTCGCAATACCCAGAAGTTGCTGACGACGGCGGCCAGCCTCATGAGCGTGCTGCTCATCACCAGCAGCTTCGCGACGACCCTCCTGATCCCGGAGGAGGCGTTCGAGCCGGGTGGTGAGGCTGCGGGCCGCGCACTGGCCTATCTCGCCCATGAGCAGATGGGCAATATCTTCGGATCGCTCTACGACCTCTCGACCATTCTGATCCTCTGGTTCGCTGGCGCGTCGGCAATGGCCGGACTGCTGAATATCGTGCCGCGCTACCTGCCGCGGTACGGCATGGCCCCTGATTGGACCCGGGCAACCCGGCCGCTGGTGCTGGTCTTCACCAGCATCTGCTTCATCGTCACGATCATCTTCAAGGCCGACGTGAATGCGCAGGCGGGCGCTTATGCCACGGGCGTGCTCGCGTTGATCACCTCCGCGACCGTGGCCGTTACCTTGTCGGCCCGGAGCCGCAAGGAGCGAACCGCGACGCTCTGGTACGGCATCATCAGCCTGATCTTCATCTACACCACGGTCGTGACTGTGGTCAGCAGCCCATCCGGCATCAAGATCGCCGGATTGTTCATCCTCGCCATCGTCCTTCTTTCACTGATCTCGCGGGTGATGCGCTCGACCGAACTTCGGACCACCGAAGTGCTGCTGGACGATGATGCGCAGCGGTTCATCGACGCCGCCAGCCAGTCCGGGCCGGTGCGGCTGATCGCCAACCACCCGGATGATCGGACCAGTCGCGAGTACCTGCTCAAGGAGCGTGAGGAGCGCGAGGCGAGCCATATCCCGGCGGGGGACCCGGTCCTCTTCCTGGAGGTCAATGTGCGAGATGCTTCGGATTTCACGGCCACGGTGTTTGTGGATGGCGAGGAGATCGAAGGCTTCCGGGTGCTGAAGGCAGAGGCCGCGTCGGTGCCCAACGCGATCGCGGCGGTGCTGCTCGCCATCCGGGACCGCACCGGCAAGCGCCCACACGCCTATTTCGGGTGGACCGAGGGCAATCCGCTCAAGTACCTGACCCGGTTCGTCCTCTTTGGCGAGGGCGACATCGCCCCGGTGACGCGAGAGGTCCTCCGGCAGGCCGAGCCTGATCCGGGCAAGCGGCCTGCGGTGCACGTCGGGTAAGGCGCACAGGGGCCGAGGCACGATCCGGACGTGGCGCACTCGGGCGTTTGGGCCGCTGCTACGACGTTACCTGCGACTCCACGAAGGCAAGGGTTTCCTCGAGTTCGGCGAGACGCTCGCGAGCGAAGACGCCAATATCCTGCATCCGGGTGAACGGCAGTTCGCTGGATATGCGGACCTGCACGCCTGCCTCGACGTCATCCCAGAGCGCCATCTGGTGGGGCGCGAGCATTCCCCGATTGACGGCAGGAAGGGTCATGCGGACGAGTCGTTCGAGGGCGCGCCGGCGGAAGTCGTTCTCCTCGTCCGCGTATAGTCCGGGCGAGGTGCCCCAGACCTCTACGCTGAACCCATCCGTACCGACCCGGACGTCGACGTGACCGACCTCGTCGTCCGCCGCAATGGTCCAGCGGCCGCGGTCGTCGAGCGTGCCATAGGCGTAGAAGCCAGCCGCGGAGAGAATCCCACGCACCGGCTCGAGCACGATCTTGTGAACGGGGATGTCCTCCGGATCACCGTCGTCCGCGGCATCAGCATCCGCGCGGTCAGTATCGCTGCCAGAGATGTCGAGATCGTCCACGCTGGTGTCGCTCCGGGGAAGGTATCGTCGGCGTAGCCGGGGAACGGTAGCATCGCGCGCGGGGAGCGCGCCGCCGCTGCGTTACCCGCAAAAGGCAGCTGCCACGTCGATCAGCACCTGCAGGGCACGATCTGCGCTATTCAGGTCGACCCACTCTTCATCGGCATGAGCGCCCGCGCCATCCGGTCCGAAGATCACCGTGGGAATGCCGGCCGCGGCGAGGAGGGCGGAGTCCATCCAGCCGAAACCACCGGTCACGGAAAGGTCCGCGCCGAGTGTGCGCGCCGCGGTCGACGCGACGAGCCTGGTGAAGGGGTGATCGAGCGCGATTTCAAACGGCTGTCGGGTGATGCCCATCCGCAATGTGCCGGAGAAGCGTGGATTCGCGGCCGCCGCGGCTGCGAGCATCGACTGGAACTCGAGTTCAATGGCGTCGTTGGTTTCCCCCGGGACGGTGCGCCGCTCGATGGACAGGACGCATCGGTCCGGGTACGTGGAGAGTTCCGTTCCTCCGCTGATGAGCGAGGCGTGGACCGACGGCGTGCCGAGGAGCGGATGTGAGGGCCGGGAATCGAGATCGATCTGCATCGCGCTGATGCTGGTCAGGATCGGGCCCATCGCCGCGATGGCGTCGACACCCTCGTTTGAAAGCGAGCCATGGGCCGCCACCCCGTGCGTTTCGATGTCGAGCCATGCAAAACCCTTGTGGGCGATGCAGAGCTCCAGTCCGGTCGGTTCGGTGACAATCGCACCATCGGCGGTCATGGTTTCCGCGATCTTCGCCGTGCCGATGCTGGCGAACTCCTCGTCGCAGACCGCGGTGACGATGAGATCACCGCGCCATCCCGCGCTCGCCGCGTGCTCACCAGCGAGCATGATCGCGGCGAGGCTGGCCTTCATGTCGAACGAGCCCCGGCCGTGAAGCCGATCGCCGTCACGGCGGGGAAGGAGCGGATCGCGCATGCCGCCATGCCCGACGGTGTCCATGTGGGCGTTCAGCATCAGCGAGCGGCCGCCACCGGAACCGCGAGCGATTGCGACGACGTTGAACCGTCCGGGTTGCACCTCATCGAGGTCAACAACGAGACCCCGCTCCCGCAACCACGAGGCGACGAATCGGGCAATCGCCCCTTCGCCTGCGGCGCCGGGTACAAGGGATGGGTTCACGGAGTCGATTGCGATCAGATCGGCGGTGAGCGCCGCGATGCGGTCGAGCATGGGAGACATGGGCGGATCCATGGGTAGCGCTGTGCGCGAGGATGGCCGGAAACCCGGAGGTAATGCAGGCATCGTACACGCAGTCGCGTGCAGAGGCGCCGGAACGGGATGACGCGGCGGGTCTGAGCCGAAGGGTGGGGAGGATCAAACGGCGAGGTGCCGGTCGCCCCGCAGGGCAGCTGCGGCGGCGATGGCGACTCGATAGAAATAGCGGTCGACGTTGGGAATGAACCGGTCACGTTCAACGGACTCCGGGCGAGGACGATCTCCGGGCCGGAGGATCATCCCGGTGATTTCCTCACCGTCCCCAGCGAGGAATTCGAGCAGAGCCGGCAGCGGGAAGCGCGCGAGGGCCGATACCTCGGCGGGGTTGGGATGGTACCCATCGAGCGGGCGATCGTCGTGGAGCAGGAGGATGCTCTGGACCTCGCGGTCGATGACGCCCGTCGCTGGCTCGTTCGCGCAGATACGCGTGCCGAGCGGAATGATCGCCGCCGCATCCGGATCGATTCCGATTTCTTCATGCACCTCGCGCAGGGCATCCGCGAGATCTTCGCCACTGCCGAGGTGGCCACCGACAGTGACGTCGAGGCGATTCGGCCAGGTGTCCTTCCCTTCAGCGCGCAGTTGGAACATGAGGAAGGGTGTCCCATCCGGTTCCGTTCCCGCGATCCACAGGTGCAGGGCGCGGTGCCAGTCGCCGTCGTGGTGAACGGCCGCGCGCGGCTTCGAGTGACCGGTGGGCGTGCCATCGGCAAGAACGACATCAAAGAGTTCGCCGGGGTCCTGGGCGAAATCGGGCTGGGATCGCATTGGTTGGTTCTCCGGGGCGATGTCAGGAGGCGGCGTTACGGGAGAACCTCGTCGCAGGCGAGATCGTCCCACGCCATCGCCAAACGGGACAGAATGGGGAACCAGGCGTCCGGTTCCTCATCCCGTTGAGCGCGGGCGAGAGGCATTGAGACCCGGCGCACGATCGCGCGGCGGTAGTCGTCGAACAGGTCATCACGTCCGTAGCCGTCGACTCCCCCGGCGGAGAGCGAGGCATGCCAGCCGCCGAGCAGATCGGCCTCGAGTCTGCGTCGCAGGCCGGTGTCGAACCGGAGAACAATGAACGAGGCAACGTCCATCGCCGGGGAATCGACCGTCCAGGCCTCCCAGTCGATCAGCAGCGCGGGGCCGGTTTCATCTCTCGGGGTCAGCACGTTCCACGGGTGCGCGTCGCCGTGGATGGCCGAGACCGGACCTTCGAGGGCGCGTGAGGTCAGCGCCGCTGCGTGGTTGGCGTAGGAGTTGACGACGTGGCGGATGCGCTCATCGAGGTACGGGCCGAAACGGTCGAGCAGCGAGGAAGCCGCCGACCTTGCGTCGTCATCCCGCCTGGCGATGTAGTCGGCGTCGCGCAGATCGACCGTCTGCCTGAGCTCCGGATGGTTCCACCACGCGGCGTGAAGTCCGCCAAAGGCAGGGATTGCGAGCCTGGCCTGGGCTGGCGTTGGAGGCAGTCCGCGCGGTGGTCGGTCGTGGCTGCCTGAAAGATCCTCCATGAGCAGGAATCCAGTTCGCGCATCATCGCTGCACGCGGCGGCGAGGACAGCAGGGGAGATGGCGGGTTCCATCGCCCCGGCAATGGTTGTGTAGTAGGCGTATTCCTTTCGTCGCCGGCGTCGTGCGGTGGCGTTGGTTGCGTCGGGTCGCGCCAGTTTCAACATCAGGCGTTCCGGCAGGCCGGGGTGGCCAGCATATGTGACCGCGAGACGGTACAGGCTGGAGTAGGGCTTGGTCCGGTACGGCTCGACACCGACAGAGCGCACCACGACGCCGTCAAAGCCAGCGGAATGCAACGATTCCGCAAGCCAGGCCGGGGTGATGTCCTTTTCGCGGCTGATGAGCGGTCGATCGGGCATGGGCATGAGTGGCGCTACGCTCCACGAAAAAGGAAAGTTCGGGTTGGCAATCAGTCTCGGGCTGATTGTCCATAGAAGGTTCGTGATTCCTGCCTGGCGCCGGCCTGATGCCGGTCACTCCAGCCGAGCCGAGCGAGGCAAGGAGTGATCCGCCTCCGGCGAGACTACCGCCTCCGGCGAGACTACCGCGCCTCGCTTGCGAAATCGAGACCCATCTTCGCGTTGGTCCCGCCGTCGACATAAAGCGTCTGACCGGTCACGAAACGCGCGCCATCGCCGGCAAGGAACGCCGCCACCGGGCCGATGTCATCGGGGTACCCGACGCGGCCGATGGGGACCTTGGTGCCGCCGAATTCGGTGGTGTAGGACGGGTTGTCGAAGTAGCGCGGCACCTCGATCAGTCCCGGCGCAATGCAGTTGACGCGCACGCCATCGGACGCGACCTCCACCGCCAGCGTGCGGGTGAAGGCGACGATGGCGCCTTTCGTCGCGGCGTAGGCGACGTGATCCGGGAACCCGCCACCACCATGCACGGAGGAGACATTGATGATCGCGCCACGGCCCGACGCCCGGAGCGCGGGCATGGCGCGGCGAGCGCAGAAGAAGTAGGCCTTCATGTTGAGATCGAACATCTCGTCGTAAAGGGCCTCGGTCGTTGCCTCGATCGATTGCGCGCGGGTGACTCCCGCGTTGTTGACGAGGATGTCGAGACCGCCGAATGCCTGCAATGCGGCGTCGACGATGCGTTCACACGCCGCGACCTCCCGCAGATCGCCCTGGACCGAGAATGCCTCGCCGCCTGCGGCGATGATGTCCGCGACGGCGTCCTTCGCCCCTTGCTGGCTGCCGCCGTAGTGAATGGCGACTCGAGCGCCCTCCTTCGCGAGTTCGCGGGCGATGCCATTTCCGATTCCCAGTCCTGCGCCGGTCACCAGCGCAGCTCGGCCTTCGAGAAAGCCCATGGTCCTATCCTCTCCGGGCTATGCTGATCCTGACAGACGGTGTCCGTCGGCATGATAGCGGGGAGGATGACCGCATGAGCGTGAAGCCGAGCAAGGTCGCGCTGGTTACGGGCGCGAATGGCGGCATCGGTCGTCAGACCATCGAGGCATTGTCGGCGGCCGGTTTCGTCGCGGTTGGCGCGGCGCGGCGGCCGGAGGCGGTCGACGAACTGCGTGCGGCGGGGTTTGCCGCGGTGCGGATTGACGTGACGGACGAGTCTTCCATGCGCGACGGCGTCGCCGAAACGGAGCGGATCGCGGGTGCGATCGGGGTGCTGGTCAACAACGCCGGGTACGGGCTGGCCGGGCCAATCGAACTGTTGGACATGGATGACGTGCGCCGCCAGTTCGAGACGAACGTCTTTGGTCTGGTGCGGATGTGCCAGCTGGTGTTGCCTGCCATGCGCGCGCGGGGGGCGGGCCGCATCGTCAACATCAGCTCGATCGCGGGGGAACTCACGATGCCCGGGCAAGGGGCGTACCACGCCAGCAAGTACGCTGTGGAGGCGTTCAGCGACGCCCTTCGGCTGGAAGTCGCGCCGTTCGGGATCGACGTGGTGCTGGTGCAGCCGACTGGCGTCCGAACGTCCTTTTTCGACCGCATCGGCGAAACCAGCGGGGGGGACAACGAGGGGGTCTACACGCCGCTCATGGATGGCTGGCGGAACCTGATCGCCCGGGTGCAGGAACGGCCAGGCGGAGTGATCGAGGCGGCGGACGTCGCCGGGGTGGTCGTGAAGGCAGCGACGGTGGAGCACCCGAAAGCGCGATACAAGGCAGGACTGAGCGCATCGGCCATGGCTGCGGTCAAGACCGTCATGCCGGACCGCGTGTGGGATGCCGGGCTGCGGCGCGCACTGGGTTGGCCGGCAAAAAAAGGCGACTGAGGGTTCGGACCGCAACCGTCAACGGGAACGGGATGGCCAACGAGACCGCGCCGCGCCGTGGAGACCCCGGAGCTCTACATCCCGGTGGTGCGGTAGTTCGGGGCTTCACGGGTGATG
>CAIPGK010000175.1 GCA_903864575.1 uncultured Chloroflexota bacterium | reverse complement strand
TTGCCGGCGGCGAGGCAGACCTCCGCGACGGGCGCCAACAGAGCTGGCTCGCCGAGCGTCACGCCCTGCGCGTCACTGTTGAGTTCCCCAATACCGCAAGCGCCGAGCGCGAAGCATCGATCTGCCTCCCGCGCGGCGTCATCGCCGGAAAGGGGCGGGACATTCGCGAGCCAGCGGATCCTGCCCCCGGAGCTGGCCGCCGCGTCGGCGAGGAAGTCGTTCTCCGCGCGGGCGCGGCCGATGTCCCGCCAGGGGAACCCTGCGGCGATGGCGCATGACACCCCCGCATCATCCATCGCCGCCAGCAACGCATCCTGTGAAGCGAGCCGGGCCGCGGGGGATGAGTAGAGCAGGTCGAACCACGGCTCGGACGCACACACCCGCTCCCTGCCGGAGATGGTCTCGTGACTGAAGATGTGAACGTGGCTGTCGACGACCGCGATCTCCGCTGCAGGCGAGTCGATGCCCATCAGCCGATCGCACCGATCAGGAACAGTACCGCGATCGCGACGACGATCAGCGCCACGACAATCGCCGCCACCAGCATCGTGGTCCTGTTGGAGGCGGCGGCGGGCGCTGCCGGCACGGCGGCGGCCACCCGAGTCGGAATCGCCTGCGCGACAACGGCTGAGACGTTGTCGGTCGTCCCACGCTCCTTCGCCAGTGTGACGAGCGCGGACGCCGCGGCGGGAGCCTCCGACCCGCGAAGGGTTGCCACAAGCTCCGTGTCCAGCACCACGTCATAGAAGCCATCGGAGCAAAGCAGCAGCCGGTCCTCGGGCAGCAGCGAGAGTTCGTAGACCGGTGGAAGGTCCTTGTCGAGTTTTGGCCGAAGCCCCAGCGCCTGAGTCAGCACGTTCCGCTGAGGGTGCATCCTGGCGTCGGCGGGCTTGATTGCCCCGGACGCAATATGCTCCGCCACCAGCGAGTGATCCTTCGTGACCTGCGTTATGCCGGGTCCCCGAAGCAGGTAGGCGCGGCTGTCGCCGACGCTGGCGATTGCGACGAACTTTCCCTGCACGACAGCCGCGGTCAGGGTGGTGCCCATGGGCTCCCCTCCGCGTGCGCCCCCCTGTGCCCAGATGGTCTCGTTGGCCTTGCGGAACGCCTGCTTGAGAGTCACTACCGGGTCCGACCCGTCCACGCCGAGAAACGCCTCCTGCAGGGCTTTCACCGCAAGATCACTCGCGATTTCGCCGCCAGCGGGTCCGCCCATGCCGTCTGCGACCGCGAGCAGGAACGCAGGCTCCCCCGCTGCGCGCACGCCCTGCGCCGAACCGGGCGGCAGAGACATCGCGACGATTGCATCCTCGTTCGAGGATCGGCCTGCGGCATCCGTGGCCGAACCGATCGCCACCGTCAACGTGGCCGGAACCATGCTGCTCGTCGTTGCCGGAACGCTCACGCCTGCCCTCGCCGGATACCGGGCCGACGATCGCGCGGCCCACTCATGCCTGCGGGCGATGATATCACCGCCCTCACGGTCCGTATCGCCGCGCGGCCTCGCCGTCCGGGGCGATGCTAGACTCGCCTCACCGGGCCAGCAGGGCCGGGAGCGGGGGCTCGGAGCGAAGAACATGAACATGACGGGTCGCAGGTTCGGCAGGAGAGGAGCGCTCGCCGCAGCTCTGCTGGGGGTGGGATTCCTCGCGGGTTGCGGGGGCGCCGCGCTCGGACCTGCTCCGACACCATCCCCCGCCCTGACCCCCGGCGAGATTCTTGCCGCCGCCAGCAAGCGCCTCGCGGAGACGCCAACCGTCGGGTTCACCCTCGACATCGAGGGCGACACTTTTGTCGACAGCGCGGGAACCATTCGTCTGCTCTCGGCCAGCGGCGACTTGCGGCGGCCGGATCGGGTTCGCACCGAGTTCAAGGCCGAAGTTCTCGGCCGCGCGGTCACCCTCCAGCTCATCACGATTGGCGACGAGACCTGGATCACCAACATCATCGACGGCTCGTGGGGACCAGCTCCCGCCGAGTTCGCCTACCGCCCGGATGTACTCTTCGACACTCAGGACGGTCTCGGCCCGGTCATGGGCCGGGTGACTGACGTGAGCCTGCTGCCTGACGAGAAGATCGACGGCGTAGCCGCCTGGCGCCTCACCGCGCAGGTCCCGCAGGAGGTCATCGGCCCGCTCACCTACAACACCATCCAGGGCTCGCCGGTGACGGTCGATCTCTGGGTCGACAAGGCGACCAACGACATGCTCCGCGCACGTCTTAGCGAACCGCCCCAGGACGGGAAAATCCCCGCGGTGTGGACTCTCGATCTCATGCGCCACGGCAAGGAGGTCGAGATTGAGCCGCCTGTCTAGCACCGGCTCAACGCACCGGATTCACCATCCGTGACCCGGCGGCGCGGAGGGAACCCCGGCAGCAGATCGATGAACGGCGGCACCCCGCTGCTTGCGGCGCTTTCGGCGGTTTTCGTCGGCGCACTCGATTTGACGGTCATCGCCTCCATCCTTCCTCGGATGGTGACCGACCTTGAAATCAACACCGCAGACATCGACCGCTACGTCTGGATCGTCAACGGCTACCTGCTCGCCTACATCGTCGCCATCCCGGTCGTTGGGCGGATCTCCGACCTCGTCGG
>CAIPGK010000174.1 GCA_903864575.1 uncultured Chloroflexota bacterium | reverse complement strand
TGATCTCCAACCTGATGCTGCTCGCCTTCAATCTCTTGCCCGCGTTTCCTATGGATGGTGGGCGATTGATCCGCGCCGCGCTGACCGGGCCACTGGGGCGCGAACGGGCTACCTCAGTCGCCGTCCGGGGCGGCCAAGCCCTGGCGCTGGGTCTGGCGGTAATGTCGGTGTTCCGGTTCCACAGCCTCTCGCTGGCGCTGATCGCGATCTTCCTGATCTTCGCTGCGGAGGCGGAAATGCGGGCGGTCCGGCTCGAGTCGGCGCTGCGGCGCATGCACGTAGGACAGTTCGCCCTTTGGGACATGGGCGGCATCGCTCCGGATCAGCCGTTGAAGTTCGCCCTTCGCGGAGGCGCTCGGGACATCGTGGTGACTGAGCGGCAACGTGTCGTCGGCATGCTGTGGCGCAACGATTTGCTCAACGCTCTCGGCAGCGGCCCCGGCAGTCGTACGGTGAGTGAGGTCATGGAACCGGGCGTCGCACCGGTGAGGACCGACGAGTCGGTTTTCGACGTCCATCGCCGCATGGAGTCCGAGCATCGCCCCGCGCTGCCAGTCACGGAAAATGGAATCTACCGCGGAGTCTTCACGTCAGACAGGCTGGTTCACGTCTACCGTCAGGTTGCCCAGCCGATCATACCGGGACTCGACCCGAACGTTTCCATCGGGCAAGTCGTGAGCGGATTGCTCCGGCCTCGCGCCCGGTAAACGGCGCACAACCCGCACGTGCTTGACCGGTTACGGTTCCGGCACTATCTTGGACCACGACGCGCGGATGCGTCGGGTAAGGCGGTGTGCACGCATGAAGGTTTCGACGAGAGGCGAATATGGGGTGCGCGCCATGATCGCACTGGCCCATAACTACGGCAGCGGACCGATGTCGATCGCCGCGGTGTCAAAGTCGTCCGCCATTCCCACCGCCTACCTGGAACAGCTGATCGGGCCGCTGCGCCGTGCCGGGCTTGTGGAAAGCAAGCGAGGCGCTCGAGGGGGCTACCAGTTGACCCGCTCCCCGGAGCACGTGACGGTCGGAGATGTATACCGGGTCATGGAAGGCCCGGTGGCGCCCATGGACTGCGTATCGGAAAACGCTGACGACCAGACCTGTCCTTTGATCGAGGGGTGCGAAACGCGTCCAGTCTGGCTCAAGATGCGTGATGCCATCGCCGGCACGCTCGACTCGATGACGCTTGCCGATCTCATCGAGCAGAGTCCGCGTCGACAGTCTCCCGGGACGATCGTCCTGACCCCGACAACCTCCTGAGTCGATCCAGTTAGACAATGGGGCAAACATGAACGGTCAGGAAGTGATCTACCTCGATCACGCCGCTACCACGCCGGTCGATCGCGACGTGCTTGCCGCGATGATCCCGTGGTTCACGGAGCACTTCGGCAATCCATCGAGCATTTATCAGGGGGGACAGGATGCCCGAGCCGCGCTGGATGACGCCAGAAGCGCCATTTCGCGGGTGCTGGGCTGCCTGCCATCGGAAATCCTTTTCACCAGCGGCGCCACCGAAAGCGATAACCTCGCCATAAAGGGAGTCGCCCGGGCGGCGCGCCTCGCCGATCCATCAGTGCGGCCGCACCTCGTTATCTCCGCAATTGAGCATCACGCGGTGCTGCATGCCGCCGAGGCGCTCGCGCGGGAGGGCTGGTGCGACCTGACGGTGGTTATGCCTGACAGGCAGGGCATCGTTTCCCCCGAGGCGATCGCCGAGGCAATTCGGCCGGAGTCCTGCCTGGTAGGG
>CAIPGK010000173.1 GCA_903864575.1 uncultured Chloroflexota bacterium | reverse complement strand
TGAGCCGGGGCGCGGCCACCGGCCGCTACCGGCGCATCCGGCGCGGCGTCTACCGCCTCCGCGATTTCCCCTCGACGTCATGGGAGGAGATCATGTCCGCGTGGCTGGCCGCCGGGGCCGACTCCGCCGTCGTCTCCCATGCCAGCGCACTCGCCCTGCTCGGCCTTGGCGACATTGTTCCCGACCGGGTGCATCTCACCGTTCCCCGCTCGCGCCGGGCGCTCTCCATCGGTCCGGGCGTGGCGATCCACACCTCCACCCGTACCCTCCCGCCAACGGACATCACCATCCACAACGGCATCCGGGTTACCTCCCCGGCCCGCACGCTGATTGACGTCGCCACCACCGGCATCGACCCCGATCACCTCGCCCGCGCCATCCGGCAAGCCATCGCCCATGGCTGGACCTCGGCGGAAGATCTGCGTGCCCGGGCGAACGAGCATGGTCCGATGGTCCGGCTCGCGATCCATTCGGCAACGCACTGCGGCGCATCGTGAACTACGCAACGCCCGAAGCCTTCAGGACGGCGCTCGAGCACCGGCTCGCGAAGACCGCGGCAAGCGAGGGTCGATCCATTGCCCATGCTCGCAAGATGGTCGTATTCGACCGCGTGCTCGCGCGGCTTCAGGCAACGTCACCCGATCGCTGGATCCTCCAGGGCGGAGTCGCGCTGGAGTTCAGGCTCCGGACCGGCGCCCGCCCAACGCTGGATCTCGATCTGGCGCGGCGCGACGACGAGCAATCCGCCCTGCGCGATCTTTTCGCCGCGGCACGTCACGACCTCGGAGACTCCTTCACGTTCGAAATCCAGCGAATCTCGGCCGAGGTCGAAGATGACATCTCAACGATCCGTTTTCGCGCCATCGCCTCGCTTGCCGGATCTGTGCTGGAGCGGTTGCCACAACTTCCGTCATCCCGACGAAGGAGGGATCTCCAGGGCACGCCCGGATCCACGAGATCCCTCCTTCGTCGGGATGACGACAGGATATTCGGCAACGGCCATAGCATCGCGGCACGAACCCACCTCGACCCACCTCGAGGATGGAAGACACGCCGTCGCGCTCCCGTTCGCGCCGGTAGATCGCGCCCAACGCCTGCGCCAATGATGAGCAGTTGCGGGCGTTCATCGCGTTGACCAGCCGGGAGAGAGTCGGCTGGCTGGCAAGGTCGGGACCGATGAAGAGCAACCATCCACAGCATCACTTGGGCGGCGGGTCGTGCCGCAATCTGGTGGTGTCGTTCTGGTCCTCGTGGCCGCAGGCGCTCTGGGAGACGCGCTGGGCGACCAATTCCGGTAGGGTGTGTCGGCCATGCCCGGTCCACCGGTCGGGAATGAAGGCGGCCAGCGATGCGGTCAGGCCAAGATCGGCGTCACCGGCAGCCAGCCAGGGCAGGCCGCCGTCGCTGGTGAGGCGACCGACGAGGGATCTCTTTGGATACGTTCCTGAAGAGGCCATTCGAGCAGGATAACTGCTTCCTCCCCCTACTCCCACTCCTCCTCATCCACCACCGCCCCGATCACCCACGACCCCGCTGGCGCCTGCAGCGGGTCGTACCAGATCGGCATCCGCATCCGCACCAGGTCCTTCGCGCGGACGGGGTTTGTCGCGTAGCGGCTCCCCGCCAAATTCGTCGTGTCGATCCGGCCGACCGCCACCCCCGGCCCATCTCCCGCCACCAGCGCATCCTCCCGCGGCACGTCCTCCGGCCCGGCGCTGAACACCCCGGACCACCCCCCGGCCGACGGCGCGTTCGCGTACAGCACATACGTGTTGTTCTCCCGCGACCGCTCCCGCAGCAGGTGAAAATGATCCTCCGTTGCCCCCGCCTCGATGTGCGGCGGCATCGGAATCGCCGTCGCCCCCCACGGCCGCACCCCCGGCCACGGCAGCCCCGCCGCAACCGCGATCGCATCCGCCCCCGCCAACGCCAGCGCGCGGCCAGCCTCGGGAAACAGCGCATCCGTCCCCGCCAGCAGCCCGATCCGGCCAGCCGGGATGTCGAACGTCGGGAACTCGCGCCCCGGCGTCGCCCACGCCGCCGCCGCATCATCGAGATGCACCGCCCGGTACATCCCCACTGGTCCCGAGGGGCCGACCAGCACCACCGTGTCGTACAGATCCTTCCCATCCCGCTCGATGAGACCGGCAACGACATGCGCCCCAGTCGCCCCGGCGATGGCCGTCAACGCCTCCGTCGCCGGACCTGGCACCGGTTCCGCCCATGCCGCCGCCTGCTCCGGCGTCGCCGGGCGGCCCGAGAGGGAATACTCCGGCGTCACCAGCAGGTCGATCCCCGGGTTCCCGGCCAGCGCGGCGGCGATGGCCGCGAGGTTCCCACCGGCGTTCCCGCCCCGCGGCTCGAATTGCGCGGCCGCCACGCGGGAGACCCGCCCCTCCGGCAACGGGCGATGGCCATACAACCCGTGGAACTCGAGCGGATTCCAGAGGTGGGTGTTCAGCGTAAGCGTCCCGTAGGCCCCCGTCTGCCGGGCGGCCAGCAGGTTCACCGGGCACCCCTCGGGCTGCTTGTGCCGCGCCCGCGCCACATCGACCCGCGCCAGCACCACGCCATCCCCGGTGTCCAGCGACGCGTGGATCGCCCCATCCGGCTCGATGATGCACGACCCCCCGTCGAACTGAACGCCCCGCTCCACCCCATAGCGGTTCGCGGCGATCAGGTAGACCCCGCTCTCCACCGCCCTCGCCCACCACGACGGCGACGGCGCCTTCTCCGACAGCCAGTTGGTCGGGAACGCGATGATGTCCGCGCCGCGCAGGGCCGGAATGCGGGTCGTCTCCGGGTAGGCCGCGTCCATGCAGATCGCGATCCCGATCCGCCCCAGCGGCGTCTCGAAGACCGGCAACCCGAGATCGCCGTCCTTCGCCCATTTCGGCTCGCTGATGAACGCATGGGTCTTCCGGTAGATCCCCGCCACCCCCTCCGGCCCGATCAGCGCCGCGCTGTTGTAGTAGACGGTGGAGTCCTCCACCACCTCCGGCATCCCCACCACCACCCAGCAATCATGCCGGGCGCAGAACGCCGTGAACGCCTCCGTTGTCGGCCCCGGGATCGGCTCCACGATGGGCGCGACCTCCTCCCGGTCCTGCCAGCAGTAGCCGGTCGTCGCCATCTCCGGCAGCACGATCAGTTTCGCCCCCGCCGCCGCCGCCTCCTCGCAGAGCCGCAGCAGGGCCTCCATGTTGCCCTCCACATCCCCGAGCACCGGCTCGAACTGCACGGCGGCGGCAAGATACGGGGCAGGCGTTGGCGCTGGCATGGCGGTCTCCGGCATCGACTGATGGTCTCACAGGCTGATGGGCTGATGGGCTGATGGGCTGACGGGCCGATGGGCTGACGGGCCGATGGCGTCGTCGGCATGCGGTCCCGCGGCGGCGACCCCCGCCACGGGCAGTGTCGCGCAAGGCCGCCATGCGGGAAACAACTGGCGATACGAACGTGCCGCACTGCCGAATTGTGCAGTTGACGAATGACCTCTTCATCACGAAAGATGCCCCTACTTCCTCAGTCTCGAGGTCAGGAATCCGGCGCAGGCGCAAGTGGCCTCGCCGCCCGCCAATTCAGGGGCCCCGGCATCATGGACGACATCCGGTTCGACACCCTTTCCCGCGCCCTCGGAGCCGCGGCCTCCCGCCGCGCGGGGCTTCGGGCCATGCTCGGCGCAGCGCTCGCCAGCCCGGTGGCAGGCGTCGCGGACGCAAGGCACGGCAGGAAACGCCGCCGCGGCGTGGCGGGCCCCTGCGGCGACGGCACCGCCAAGGACAACCGCTGCGCGAAAGACGCCGAATGCTGCACGAAGTACTGCGCCGACGGCATGTGCCGCTGCAAGCCCAACCTCCTGGACTGCAACAAGGACGACCAGTGCTGCTCCGGCCGCTGCATCAGCGGGTTCTGCGACGGCGGCTGCAAGCCCGAAGGCAGCAAATGCGTCGACACCGCCAACTGCTGCTCCGGCATGATCTGCGACGGCGGCCTCTGCGTCTCCAGCAGCAAGGCGAAGTGCACCCGCGCCACCTGCCCTGACGGCTGTTGCGACGGCACCACCTGCCGCCTCGGCCAAACCAGGCAGGGGTGCGGCACGAAGGGCGCCGCCTGCGTCACCTGCGGCGCGGGCCAGAGTTGCCAGAGCGGCGTCTGCGTTTCCCCGCCGCCGCCCTCCACCTGCACCCGCACTGTCGCCCCTGCCCCCGGGCCGGGCGTCACCGACACCACCCTCGCCGCCGCCATCGCCGCCGCGCCCGCCGGATCCACCATCTGCGTCAAGGCCGGAACCTACTCCAACAGCACCCCGGCCGACTCCGCCTACGCCAACCCCGCCAACTACCTCGGCTTCATCGACAAGAGCCTGACCATTCGCGGCGAAGGCAAGGACGTCACCATCCTCGACGGCCTGGGCGTCCGCTCCGGCCTCTTCATCGGCAACGCCACCTACGATGCCGCGATCTCCGTCGCCATCTCCGGGATCACCGTCCGCAATGGCCTCACCTATGCCGACAGCGCCAGTTGCATCTGCGCCAACGGCAACGACGCCATGTCCCTCACCCTGACCGACGTCAACGTCGAGGATTGCTGGGGAACCGTCGCCGTCAACATCGGGTCCCAAACCGGCACGTCGCCGACCACCATTGCCTTCACCCGGCTCACCATCGACGGCACAACCGACTCCTGCCTTCTCGCCGGCGCTTTGGCCGTGGAGGCCAACGGCACGATGACCGACTGCCGGATCATCAACAACACCTATGCCTCCTACTGCAACGACTTCACGGGCGGCATGCATCTCTGGTACGGCTCGGTCACCATGAACGGCGGCGAGATCTCCGGCAACACCACCACCGGCGCGGGCGGCGGGTTCTCCACGCGGGGGTCGCTCACGCTGAACGGCGTCTCGGTGAAGAACAACACCGGGGCCACCGGCGGGGCAGGCTACATCTACGCGGGGGGTTCGCTCACCACCAGCGGCGTCACCGCCACCGGCAACACCGCCACCACCTGCAATTGCGTCTACAGTGCCAACACGCCGGGGTGCGAATCCGTCATCTGCACGTAGGAGGTGCGCCCTCATCCCCCGGCCGCCACCTAGCGGGTGCCCGGCCCCTTGCGGCGGGAGAAGGGGCGTTTCGTCGGGAATGGCGGCAAGCTGGCGCGGGCATCAGGGCCATCGACCCGCCCCCTACCCCCCCGCGAACTGGCACCCCCCGCAGTGCGCATCCTCCGGCTGCAGCGTTGCGTGGCCGATGCCGAACCGCTCCCGCAGCAGGGCGGTCTGCCCGGTCAGCACCTCCGTCCACGGCCGCGACCCGTCCAGCACCACATGGGCGCTCATCGCCTCCATCCCGGACGCCACGGTCCAGATATGCAGATCGTGCACCCCGGCCACGCCGGGCGCAGCGGTCATCGCGTCATGCACCGCCTGCGCGTCGATGTGCGCCGGGGTCGCCTCCAGCAGCACCGTGACCGACTCCCGCATCAGCCGCCACGCGCCCCAGAGCACGAGAAACCCGATCAGCCCGGACAGGATCGGGTCCGCCCGCCACCATCCGGTCGCCATCATGATCAGCGCCGCCGCGATCGCCGCCGCCGAGCCCAGCAGATCGCCCAGCACATGCAGCAGCGCCCCCCGCGTGTTCAGGTCGTGGGAATGGCCGCCGCCGCCACGCGTGTGCCCGTGGGAATGGCCGTGCGCATCCCCGCCGCCCCGGCTCAGCACCCACGCCGACACGGCGTTCGCGCCGAGCCCCGCGATTGCCACCCAAAGCATCGGCCCGGTCTGCACCGGCTCCGGGTTCCACAGCCGATGCCACGTCTCGATGAACAGCCAGATCGTCAACGCCCCCAGCAGCGCCGAATTGACCAGCGCCGCGAGAATCTCGGCCCGCGCGAAGCCATACGACCGCTGCCGCGTCGGAGGCCGCCCCGCCAGCCACGCCGCGAACAGCGCCAACCCGAGCGCCGCCACGTCGGTCGCCATGTGCGCCGCGTCCGCCAGCAACGCCAGCGACCCCGACACCCACCCGCCGACGGCCTCCACCACCATGAAGGCGAACGTGATCCCGAGCGCGATGGCGAGCCTTCGCATGGCGCCAGTTGCGGCCGCGCGCCCCATGCCGGTGGGCGATCCCGGCTCGTGCGCGTGGCCGTGCTCATCCGCACGATCGTGATGATCGTGCCCGTCATCTCCACCATGGTCATGGTCGTGATCATGCGCCGCGGCGGCGGACTGGCCAAGGGTCGGCATCGGCGAGGAACACCTCCGGCGTGGCCGCCCAACGCGCGGCCCCGTCTCACGCCGCATGATCGCAGATGCCCTGCCCGGAATCCTCCCGGACTGCACGGCCACGCCCAGGAGCCGCAACGAGCGCCCTCATCCCGCCAGGTCTTCCCCGCGCCGGTTTCTCCCCTGGGAATGACCAATAGCCCCCTTTCTCCTGCCGCAGCGGGAGAAGGGGGTTGGGGGATGAGGGCTTCCCCGCAAACGGGACGGGCATGAACGCCACGCCGGGGAATGGTGGGGGATGGTCCTCCCAGCAACCTCCCAGCAATCTCCCAGCATGTGGACATGCCACCCGGCTATCCTGCCGTCATATGAAGAAAAACCGGGAGCACCCGCCAATGACCGCACCAGCTGCAGCCCAGGACCAACCGCGCACCATCCTCGTCGTCGAGGACGAGGACCCCATCCGCGAACTCGTCGCCACCGCCCTCCGCTTCCGCGGCTTCGAGGTCGTCGAGGCCGCGTCCGGCTCCGACGCTCTCGCCGCCGCCCGCAACCTCGCCCCCAGCCTCATCGTCCTCGACGTCATGCTCCCCGATCTCGACGGCTTCGCCCTCTGCCGCAAACTCCGCGCTTCCGGCGACCCCGTCCCCGTCATCTTCCTCACCGCCCGCGACGACCCCGCCGATCTCCGCGCGGGCTTCACCGGCGGCGCCGACGACTACCTCACCAAACCCTTCTCCCTCGAGGAACTCCTCCTCCGCATCGAGGCCGTTCTCCGCCGCGCCGGAAACGCCCAGCCCGAAACCGCCCGCCTCATCGTCGGCGACCTCGTCCTCGATGAGGATGCCCACCGCGCCTGGCGCGGCGATGCCGAACTCACCCTCTCCCCCACCGAGTTCCGCCTCCTCCGCTACCTGATGATGAACCCCGGCCGCGTCCTCTCCCGCCAGCAGATCCTCGACCACGCCTGGGACTACGGCTTCGCCGGCGACCCCGCCGGCGTGGAAACCTACATCTCCTACCTCCGCCGCAAACTCGACGACCGCGACGCCCAACTCATCCGCACCGTCCGCGGCGTCGGTTACGCCCTCCGCGCCCCCGGCGACGGAAAACCGGCGTGATCGCGCAGTCCCCTCCCTCCCCTGCTCCCATCTCCCACGGCGGCTGGCGACCGGGGAGCATCCTCATGGCGTGCGGTAGTACCCCCCCCTCCTCACGCCCGTGGACATGGGCCATCCTCCCCGGTCTCCACTCCACCAACGAAAAGCCCCCGCTCCCGCCGCAGCGGGGGAGGGGGTTGGGGGTGGGGGCGGGGGCGGGGCTCCCGTCAGGAGGGTCATGACATGAGCATCCGCGCCCGCCTCACCGCCGCAATCTCCCTCCTCCTCCTGCTCATCGTTGCCCTCCTCGGCGCGGTCATCGTGCGCGCCTCCCACGACACCCTCATCGAGCAGGTCGACGCCCGCGTCATGGCCGCCGCCGTCCGCATCGACCAGGGCCGCCTCCCCGGGCGCGGCGATGACCGTGGCAAGCCCCGCGACGACCACGAGGATGACGACCACGAACGCCCCGCCCCCGTCCGCACCGTCGTCCCCCTCCCGGCCGCGCAACCGGGCGTGGATGCCAATGGCGACGCCATCGAACGCCCCGTCGCCCGCATTCTCATCAGTCCCGATGGCCGCGTCGCCGACATCCAGCCCTCCGGCTACCCGGACAAACCCGACCCCCTGCCCCAGCTCCCCGCCACCACCCGCGACCTCGCCGCGATGGCTGGCCGCATCCTCACCATCCCCGCAACGGAGGGCAACCTCTCCTACCGGGCGTCCGCGCAGATCGCCCCAGACGGCTGGGCCGTCATCACCGCCGCCCCCCTCTCCTCGGTGGACGCCGCCCTCGCCCGCATCCGCCGCATCGTCGCCTTCGCGGGCCTCGCCGCCCTCGCTCTCGCCGCCCTTGGCGTCTGGTTCCTCACCGGCCGCGGCCTCCAACCCGCCGACCGGATGATCGAAACCGCCGCCGCCATCGCCGCAGGCGACCTCGCCCGCCGCGTCCCCGACGCCGACCCCCGCACCGAACTCGGCCGCCTCGGCGCGGCCCTCAACGACATGCTCGCCCGGATCGAGGAGGCCGCCGCCGTCCGGGCCGCCAGCGAGGCCCGCCTGCGCCGCTTTGTCGCCGACGCCGCCCACGAACTCCGCACCCCCCTCACCTCCCTCCGCGGCTACGCCGAGCTCTACCGGCAGGGCGCCCTGCCCGATGACGCCGCCGTCGGCAAGGCCATGTCCCGCATCGAGTCCGAGTCCGTCCGCATGGGCCGCCTCGTCGACGACCTGCTCCTCCTCGCCCGGATGGACCAGCAACCCACCCTTGACCGCCAGCCGGTCGATCTCGCCGCCATCGCCCGTGACGCCGCCGACGCCTTCACCGCCGCCGACCCCGCCCGCCCCATCGACCTCGCCCTCGCCGACGACGTCATCGTCTCCGGCGACCCCGCCCGCCTCCGCCAGGTGCTGGACAACCTCCTCGCCAACGCCCGCATCCACACCCCCGCCGGCACGCCCGTCCACCTCACCCTGCGCCGCGACGGGCAGCACGCGGTGCTGGAGGTCGCCGACGAAGGCCCCGGCATCCCCGAGGCTGACCGCGCCCGCGTCTTCGAACGCTTCTGGCGCGCTGACTCGGGCCGCACCCGCGCAAAGGGCGGGACCGGCCTCGGCCTCGCCATCGTCTCCTCCCTCGTCGCCGCCCACGGCGGAACCGTCGCCGCCGGAACTGCCCCCCGCCGCGGCGCCGTCTTCACCGTCCGCCTCCCCCTCGCCCCCGCCATCACCCCCGTGCCGAATGGGTGAGACTGTCCATTCTGTCCGCCCCCCCTCAACCGCTCGCAGACCTTCCGTCATCCCGACGCAGGAGGGATCTCGTTCCACGCATGCGATCCCTCCAACCGCCTCCTCCCTCAACCGCCCGCAGCC
>CAIPGK010000172.1 GCA_903864575.1 uncultured Chloroflexota bacterium | reverse complement strand
GCGCCGTGGCTCCGTCGGCGAATGGCGTGTCTGCCCAGAGGTGGGCGAGCATCTTGAGAAGGTGGCTCTTGCCGCTGCCGAAGAAGCCGCTCACCCACACGGCCTTCTGCGAGGAGTTGCCGAGGTTTCCCAGGAACTCCGAGAGGATCGTGTCGAGGCCGCGGGCAAACTCACCCTCACACACGAACATCTTCAACTCGCCGCGCAGCTCGGCGATGACCTTTTCGTCGGTCTGGTCGGCGAGTCGGGCTTGGCCGTTGTTGACCAAGGGCTCGCGCGACGGATCGATGAGAAGGATGTCTCGAATGCTTGTCGGGCTCATGGTTGGCCTCCGATTGGGCGGCTACTGGGCGTGCTGGTTACCGGTGCTCGTGATGGGGGCCGCGAGGTAGTTCCAGCCGTCGCGGGCATCAAGGAGCCGGTAGTTGTTCTGCTCGAAATGGCCGGGGAAGAAGATCACGAGGCGGCCCTGGACGTCGCGCTCCACGGCACGCACGACCTGGGAGACGTGGGTAAACCCAAAAAGGCTGCCGACGCCGACGAGAGCCACCACCGAGTTGTCTGTGACGCCAGGCGCCGTCAAGGCTTCGCGGACCCGTGCCGCCAGGGCGTCGATGAACTCGGTCTGGAGCTTGAGGTCGAGGTCCTCCGGCGACTCGAAGTAGGCGTCGCGGAACTCGTCGGCGCAGATCCAGGTCGCGAAGGCGTTGGTGAGGTCGAGTTCGTGCCAGTCATGCCCGGCCGACTCGGTGGCGGTCACGAAAAGCTGCCGCCGGGCCCGCAGCATCCGCTCAGCTTCTTTGTCGTAGACAGCCATGACGATCCGTTGGGCCCCCGCGACGCCGCGCTCCCACGGGAGGGCGATGTGCTTGCCGTAGTGCTCGGCGAGTTCCTCGATGCGGCCCATGGGTGGCTACGCCGTCAGGCGACTCCTTCATGCGGTGACGAGGTGGACGCGGGAACGCCGGGGTCGAGCCGGTCGAACGACGTGTCGAAGATGTCGCCCGCCATCCGCACGTCGATGATCCCGGCACGCTTCGCATCCAGCGCGAGGTGCCGCAGCGTGGAAGCATCGGCGTCGAGGAGCTTCGTCCAAGCGCCGGCGACGATCTGCTGGCCACGGAAGCCGGCGGAGTAGGCGAGGTAGAGCGCGAGCGCCGTGGTGGCTGGCGTCGCCACCACCTTCTGGCGGACCTTGATCGTGCGGCCGGCGAGGTGGCCCGACTGCGTCCACGAACTGGCGGTGTTGCGGACGACCTTGTCGAGGATCGCGTCGCTCAACCGCTCGCCGGTGACTGAGCGGATCGCTTCCTTCGTCGGCCCGCGGGCGAACTCGCTGCCGACCGACAGCGGCACCACGGCGGCGGCGCTGGCCGCAAGCAGCGGATCGCGGGCGATTGCCACGAGGAGCGCGAGAAGTGGCCGGGCCGACGGCTCGAGTTCCCACAGCCGACGCAGCACTCGGTAGATCGGGACGCGCGGGTCGAGGGCATAGAGTTCGGTGAGCCGCTGGTGGGTGAGACGCCGCGTCGATGCGGTCGACTTGCCGAGGCAGTTCCCCTGGCGGACGGCGGAGGCGATCTCGTCTTCGCTCGCCTTCGCCGGCACGACGTCGAGGAGCGCCGAGAGTTCGGCGAGCATCAGCGTTCGGCTGCTGTGTGTGCCGACGTCGCCGCGGCGGAAGCCGACGCCATCACGGTCACGAACAGGCGGCGCATTCGTATCCATGCCCCCCGCGAGCGGACGGGTCGGGAAGAACGGGAGTGGCGGAGGGGCGGCGGTCATCGGGAGCAGCCGGCGGCAGTCGGACGGGCCTCAACGGGGCGCCAGCATGCCGCGCCGACAGGCCCCCCTGCAAGGGGCTAAGGTTTTGGCCGGCAGACTTGCCGGCCAGTGCTGGTCGGCATCTGAAAAGCACACAATTCGCTGGAAAACCAAGGGGTTTGAAAAGTCGCTTGGCGCCCGGACTTCCGGCGATACATTCACGCCTCGCCATTTCCCAAACTGATTTCTTGCCCCCCGGCCCAGCGGCCGGAGCCCCGCGGAGGCCAGAACCATGCTCGTTTTCGGCGGCGATACCGGCACAGTCACGGACTTCACCCCCAGACTCGGCGGCCCCACACACGCGAGGTCCGAT
>CAIPGK010000171.1 GCA_903864575.1 uncultured Chloroflexota bacterium | reverse complement strand
TCCTCCATGCGGACGAGGTAGCGGTCATAGGTGTCGCCGTGCTGGCCGAGGGGGACCTCGAAGTCGAGTCGGTCGTAGACCAGGTACGGCATGGCCTTGCGGATGTCGTAGTTGATGCCCGACCCGCGAAGGCACGCGCCCGTCAGCGAATAGGAGATGGCCGCTTCGGGAGTGATGACGCCGACGCCCTTGGTGCGCGCCTGCCAGATCGGGTTCGCGGTGAGAAGGGTTTCATACTCCTTCTGCCGCTCGGGGAAAATCCGGCAGAAGTCGCGGACCATGCCGGGCAGGGGTTCGGGGATCGGCCGGGAGAACCCGCCGATCTCCATCATGTTGGTCGTGAGGCGCGCGCCACAGAAGATCTCGAAAATGTCGAGGATGATCTCGCGCTCGCGGAAGCAGTAGAGCGACATCGACAGGGCGCCGATGTCGAGCGCGTGGGTTCCCAGCCAGACGAGGTGGCTCGTGAGGCGGGCAAGCTCACTCATGATCACGCGCCAGTACTGGGCGCGCTCGGGAGCCTGAACGTCGACGAGTTTCTCGATGGAGAGCACGCAGCCGAGGTTGTTCATCGGCGCCGCGACGTAGTCGGTGCGGTCCGTCCAGGGGATGACCTGCGCGTACCGGTGCGCCTCGCCGAGTTTCTCGGTGCCGCGGTGCAGATACCCGATAACGGGGTCGCAGTCGGTGATGACTTCGCCGTCCAGTTTGAGCACGACGCGGAGCACCCCGTGCGGGGAAGGGTGCTGCGGACCCATGTTGAGGGTCATCTGCCGTTCGCTACCAGAAAGGGCGATCTCGTCGGAGATGGTCAACGAGCCGAGCGACTCGGCGACGGAACCTTCGAAGTCGGGGATGTTCGCGCCCGGGCGGTTGGTGAGTGCGGACATTACGAGGACTCCCTCCCGGTCCAGCGGGTACGCTGGCGACCGACAGTGCGCTCGACGTTCGTCGGCTTGAACTCGCGCCAGCCGCGGAGCGGGTAATCCTTGCGGAGCGGGTGGCCCTCGTCCCAATCATCCGGCAACAACATGCGGCGGAGGTTGGGGTGGCCTTCGAAGATGATGCCGAACATGTCGAAGGTCTCACGCTCCAGCCAGTTCGCGCCGTTCCAGAGCGGAACGAGCGACGGCACGGGCTCGCCGTCGTTGCAGCCGGCCTTGATCCGCAGACGGACACGGTTGGGCAGGCTGTAGAGGAGGGCGACGACATCGAAGCGCGGCGTCTCGCGCAACTTCAGCATGTCGACCGCGGTGGTGTCGGTGAGAAAATTGAAGGAGAGTTTCGGATGCTCCTTCAAATACCGGCAGACCTCGCGATAGTCTTCGCGGCGGACGTGAATCGTCGTCTCGTCGCGGAAGCGGACCACGTCGACGATGCTGTCGGGCATGGCCTCGCGGAGCGCGCGGAGCGCGGGATGCCACTCCACGTTGTCGGCAAAGTAGTTGGCGCGAGCCCAGAGGTCGGCCGGCAAGGCCGGAGCGAGGACCTCTTCGACGAGCGCGGTGGTGGACGGATCGGTCACGCTGCTGTTCCTCCCGCCACTAGCCGTGGACGGCGGCCATGGCGGCCTCGCGCTCGGCGACGCGCATCGCTTCGGCGGCGTCAACGCCCTGCTTGCGGGCCATGGTCTCGTACTTGATCACCTTGTTCTGCAGTTCCAGGATGCCGTAGTAGAGCGCTTCCGGAGTGGGGGGGCAGCCGGGAACGTAGACATCGACCGGGACGACCTGATCGACGCCCTGCACCACCGCGTACGTGTCGTAGGGGCCGCCGACGTTGGCGCATGAGCCCATCGATAGCACCCACTTCGGCTCAGGCATCTGATCGTAGAGCGTTCGGACGACCGGGGCCATTTTCTTGGTCACGGTGCCGGCGATGATCATGAGGTCGGCCTGGCGCGGGGAGGCGCGGTAGAGCATCCCGAAACGTTCCGCCAGGTCGAATCGGCTCATCGAGGCGGCAATCATTTCGATCGCGCAGCAGGCGAGGCCGAACTGCAGCCACCAGAGACTGGAACGGCGTGCCCAGTTGAACACCCAGTCCAGCGAGGTGGTAAAAACGTTCTTGTCGAACCGATCGTCGATCAGACCCATTCGAGGGCCCCCTTCTTCCAGACGTAGATGTAGCCGATGAAGAGCAGCACGATGAAGGACATCATCTCGTAGAAGCCGTACATGCCGAGTTTGTCGAAGATGACGGCCCACGGGAAGATGAAGATCGCCTCGATGTCGAAGATGACGAAGAGCATCGCCACGACGTAGAAGCGAGGGGTGAAGCGCGGCTTCGGCGCGGTGATGTCCGGGAGGCCGGACTCGTAGGGCGCCTTTTTGGCGGCGCTCGGCTTGCTGGGTGCGATCGCCAGGTTCAACGAGAGCAGGGTCATGCCCATCGCGAAGGCGGCGATCGTCATCAGGCCGATGATGATCCACTCGGAACCGAAACTCTGCACCCTCGCCTCCTCGGGATCGGGGTCGAATCCGCTCGGTTGCCGGCCGCTGGGACGGGCGCGATGGCCTGCCCGGCCGGTCCGGAACCGTTCGGTATGGTAGCACGACGGCAGGGTCGACCTGTGTCGGTCGCGCCACCCCGGCGAGCCGGGAGATCCTGCGGGATGCCGTCGCTCGGTGAGACGCTGGCGGCGCGTTCGGTCCGGCATGCCCGGCAACCCGGGGTTGGGGCGCCGGTGCAATCGGCCTGCGCGCTGCAAGCCGGTCGCAAGCCCGCGGTTCCCACCGGGCGCGCGGCTCCGGAACCATGCGCGTGATGCGGCTGCGCTGAGCGGTTTCCGAAGCGGACGCCCGATCGGGGGACATCGAAGCTACCCAACCCGCGCTGTTTCGTCGGCCTCCGAGCGGGGCAGGCCAAATTGCCGTCGAGTCTGACGCACCGGAAGTGACCGATGGCGAACCTGTCTGAAAAACGGGAGGTACGACTGCCGGTGCATTGAAGTGCGATACCTGGTACGGTGGTCACGCGTGTGATGCACCCGCCGAGACAACCGTGGTGGGAGCCCCCGGTCGCGGTGGAACGCGGCGTGTGGTCGGGCGGACCGGACACGATCGATTCTTCCCGACGCGCATGAGGATGACGCGGCGAGGTGAATGCATCCCCGGGGCCGGGGCCGAACGATGACCCATCGACGCATGGAGGGCTCCTGTGCCGGAGCGCGACACGGTTGAAGCACAGCAAGCGCATCCCTCAAAAGGGCGATGGCAGGGATGAGGGTTCACGGTAGGATAGAGACGGTAACACCTGAAAGCGCATCGAGACCGGCTCAAGCCGAGGTGGTCTGGAAAACGCAGGAGGCATCTGACATGGATCACTCGCGTTTCGATCGGCTCGCTCGGGTTTTTGGCCGTTCCAGAACCCGTCGCGCAGCGTTCGCGCTCCTGCTTGGCGGCGTTTCCGCCGGGGTCTCTCGCGAGGCGATGGCCTGCATTGCCACCGACAAACGGTGCAGCACGAAGAAGCGCGACAAGTGCGATCTGTGCTGCTCCTACTTCAACGATGGAACCTACTGCCGGTGCAAGCCTTCCCGGAAATCCTGCGGGAACGATCTTGAGTGCTGCAGCGGACTGTGCTCATTCACCGGCAGCAAGGGGCGGTGCTCCTGAATGAGACCGCGGTTGACCGCGGCGACGAGCGTCAACCAAGCGGAGCGAGCAGCGGAGTTGGCAGCTGGGACTGGTAAAGCCATTCGTCGAAGAATGGCGTGAGGTCCTCTCCCGCGATGTCCGATGCAAGAGCGATGAACTCCGCGGTGCCGGCGGCCTCGTTTCGATACCGCTCGTTCCATTCGCGCAGCAGACGGAAGAAAGCCTCATCGCCCATCTGGCCGCGCAGGGCGTGCAGGGCGAGCGCTCCACGGTTGTAAGTCGTTCCGCTGAACATCGTCTCGGTCGTCGGGCTGGCAACGGGGCCGCCGTGCCCGGCCTGCGACTGTCGTTCGACAGAATCCGCCAGATCGCGCAGGAGTGCGTCCCGGGCGATTGGGCCGCCGGTTTCCTCTACCCAAAGCAGCTCGGCGGAGCGGCCGAAGGCCTCATTGAGCCAGATGTCGCTCCACGTTTTCAGCCGCACACTGTTGCCGAACCATTGGTGGCTGAGTTCATGGGCC
>CAIPGK010000170.1 GCA_903864575.1 uncultured Chloroflexota bacterium | reverse complement strand
AGATCATCCTGAGCGGCGACGCGAAGGAATTGGCGGCGAATCCGGAAGTCGAAAAGGCCTACCTCGGCGGCTGAGGCGCGCCCCGGCGGAGCCGGGAAGGACGGACGGACCATGAGTTTCGCGGAGTTCGCACAGCAATTCATCAACGCGCTGGGCCTCGGCAGCATTTATGCACTGATCGCGGTCGGGCTGGCGATGGTCTTCGGCATCCTCCGGTTGATCAACTTCGCGCACGGCGAGGTGCTGATGCTGGGAGGGTATGCGGCCGTCTACTTTGCCTTGAACGGCTGGCCCTTCTGGCTGGTCGCCATCCTGTCGGTGCTGGCGACGGTGATAATCGGCGTCATCATGGAGCGGATCGCCTACCGCCCGGTCCGTGGCGCGCCGGATGTCGCGTTGCTCCTGACCTCGCTTGGCGTGAGCATCGCACTGCAGAACATTGCGTTGCTGGTGTTCAAGACGCAGCCGAAGCCATTCCCGACGCCTGCCGCCATGAGCGGACAGATCCAGCTGGGCGGCGGCGTGCAGATCAGCGCGGTGAACCTCGTGACGATCGTCGTCACCCTCGGGCTGATGGTTCTGCTGACATGGTTTGTGACGAAGACGCCCATCGGCACCCAGATGCGGGCGACGGCCGAGAACGCGATGGCGGCGCGTCTGATGGGAATCAACATCAACACGGTCATCGTGGCTGCGTTCATTGTCGGCTCCGCGCTTGCCGGGGTTGCCGCGATGCTTTATGGGGCACGGGTCGGGCGCGTCGAGTACAACATGGGCTTCATCCCGGTGCTGAAGGCCTTCGTGGCGACGGTGATCGGAGGGTTCGGATCGATTCCGGGCGCGGTGCTGGGAGGGTTCCTGCTCGGATTCGGCGAAATCTTCCTCGTCTCCCTGCTGCCGGACTCGATGACGAAATACCGCGATGCGTTCGTGTTCGGCGGCCTGATCCTGATTCTCCTCCTTCGGCCGCAGGGCATCCTCGGCTCGACCGAACCGGAGAAGATCTAGATGGCGACCACCTTCCCGGCCCAAAGCGCCACCTCATCCGGCAACACGAAGGATCGTCGCGGCGCCGTCGCCGCCGTGATCGGGTTCTTGCTCCTGCTCGGTGTGGCCATCCTCGCTGACACGCGGTTCAACGCCTATCGCCAGCAACTGGTCGTGCTCGTGCTGATCTACGCGATGGTCGCGGTCGCGCTTGCCGTCACCAGCGGCTTCACCGGTGTCTTTTCTCTCGGGCAGATCGGCTTTTTCGCCATTGGCGCCTACGTGTCGGCGGTGATGACCATCCCGCCGATGTGGAAGGACGAGATCACCCTGCCGGGACTGCCTCCCTTCCTCGCGAAGATGGACCTGAGCGCCATTCCTCCTCAGGCCGCGTTGCTGTTCGCCTGTCTCATGGCGGGCGCGGTTGCCGCCGGTGTCGCGGCCATCGTCGGCGCGCCGCTGATGCGGCTTTCCGGGCACTACGTGGCGGTCGCGACGATGGGGTTCCTGATCATCGTCTACACGATCATCGTCAACTGGGATCAGGTGACCGCGGGATCACGCGGATTGAGCCAGATTCCCAACTACACCACGGCGGTGACGGCCTATCTCTGGTGCGCCTTCACGGTCTATGCGGCGTGGAGAGTGCGGAACGGGCCCTATGGCAGGTCGATGATTGCCGCGCGGGAGAACCTGCTCGCCGCCCGCGGGGTCGGTGTGAATGTGCTCCGCACGCGCTTGCTCGCGTTCGTGTTTGGGGCGTTTTTCACGGGTGTCGCGGGCGCGCTGCTCGGTCACCAGGTCGGCACGATCGCGCCGTCGCAGTTCTACTTCCAGACCACGTTTCTCGTGATCACGATGGTGGTGCTTGGCGGCATGGGCAGCATCAGCGGCGCGGTCGTCGGGGCGGCGATCATGACCATCCTTCCCGAGTACATGCGCGATCTCGACAACAACGGCATCGCCATCGGGAGCATCCAGACCGGGCCGCTCTACGGCCTGTCGCAGATCATTCTCTCGATCGGCTTCATCCTCGTGATGATCTTCCGGCCATCCGGACTGCTCGGAGACCGGGAACTCGGCTTCGGCCTGCTGGCGAAGCGGCCCTCGAACGACGAACCGCTCGGAAGCGATCTGACGGTGACGCCCATTGGCGCGCCGGGGCTCGATGCCCAACCAGAGGACTCCCGCGACTGACCGTACTTTGCGGATGTGGCGCGGGAAACAGCTCTTCCGGCCGCCAACCGCGATGATGATCAGGGCTTGAGTGGCCCATTGCAACCTTGTGAGCGAGTCCGCTCGCCGTCCCCCGGAACCGGTCCGATGGGGCGGAGGATACGGATCAGAGGATCAAAGGAGAACGGGCAATGACCGGGAAACTGACGCGGAGGGCGGTGGTGCTCCGGGCGACGGCCCTTGCTGCCGCCCCAACGGCCGCGAGTCTCATGCGGACGATGCCGGTGGCGGCGCAGGACGCCACCCCGGCCGCGGCGAGTGGCGAGCCGATCAAGGTCGGGCAGCCGTACAACCTGACGGGCGGTTACGCCTCGATCGACAACCCGGCAAAGGACGGCTCGGCGCTCGCCGCGGAGGAGATCAACGCGAAGGGGGGCGTGCTCGGCCGTCCGCTGGAGCTGATCGTCTACGACGGCAAGAGTGACGTGCCGACCATCTCCGCCATCTCGAAGAAGATGGTCGAGGAGGACAAGGTCAACGTCATGGCCGGGCTCACCGACACGTCCTACATGAAGGCTGCCGGTCCGGTCGCGCAGG
The DNA here is from genome assembly GCA_903864575.1 of uncultured Chloroflexota bacterium. Taxonomy (GTDB): domain Bacteria; phylum Chloroflexota; class Chloroflexia; order Thermomicrobiales; family UBA6265; genus CADCWF01. The sequence goes on along the minus strand of CAIPGK010000170.1, from coordinate 544 downwards.
AAAACCAGATCCCGTTCCTCGATGTGGCAGGCACCGCCCCGATCATCACCAGCATTGGCGACTACATCTTCATGCTCCCCTTCGGAGACAACGTTCAGGCTGCGGTTGCGGCCGAGTTCGCCATGGAGAAGGGTTGGAAGTCCTGCGCGATGCTCGTCGACGAGGCGATGGATTACACCAAGTACCTCGCCAAGTATTTCAACGAGCGCTTCACGGCGGAGGACATCGGCGGTACGGTGGTCTCCCGACTCGCCTACAACATGGGCGATACGGACTTTTCGGCGCAGTTGACCGAGTTCAAGAACATCGATCCCCAGCCTGACTTCTACTTCATCTCGGCGAACCCGGGCGAGATCGGCACCATCGTGAAGCAGGCCCGCGATCTCGGGCTGACCGCGCCGATCATGGGCGGCGACGGCTACGATACGCCGCTGCTTGCCGAGCTTGCCGGGCCGGTCAATGATGTCTACTTCACCACCCACCAGGGCATCTACGGCGACGATCCGAAGGCGCAGGAGTTCATCGCGGCCTACACCGCGAAGTT
>CAIPGK010000169.1 GCA_903864575.1 uncultured Chloroflexota bacterium | reverse complement strand
TCGACTTGCAGCGCCGCTACCCGATTTGGTCTGAATGTGCGCGGGAGCTTCGACCGCCCGCGCTCGCCGGCAGGCCCGCGGCGGACCTCGAGCGCCGCATCCGAAATGCCCACCCGGATTGGCCGGAGGCCGGGATCATGGGAACCATGGCGAACTTCCGGCTCCGGGACGATGGCACGGTCGAGCCGTGGCTCACGCTCGACCGACACATGACCATCCTCCGCGCGCTCTGGGAGCATCGACCCGAATCACGATTTCCGGAGATCACGGTCCCGGTGCTCCTGATTCCCGCCGATGGTGAGGGAAACGGGTGGGCTGCGGAGCGAAAAGCGGCAACCTCCCGGGCCGTCGCCAAGTTGAAGCGGGGGCGATCGGTAGCGATCGCAGGCGACCACGACCTGCACGCCCAGTACCCTGAGCGCGTCGCGAGCATCCTCGAAGATGCGTTTCTGGAAGGATTCTGGTCTTGATGGATGCGCCAGAGGCACGGATGCTGGTGTTGCTCGGTTCAGGGGAAACCGCGCCCGCCATGCGGTCGCTTCACGCGGCGCTGCTGGCGCGGGTCCCGGAGGACCGCCCCCGGCTGCTGCTTGAGACCACCTACGGGTTTCAGGCGAACGCGGAGGAGATGACCGCGAAACTCCTCGAATGGTTCGCGGTCAACGTCGGATCGCCGATCTCCCCGGCCGGGCTGCCACGTCTCGATGGGCCGGATACGCTGGCGCGGGAGCGCGGGCTGGCGCGAGTCGCGCAGGCGGGCTATCTGCTGGCCGGACCTGGGTCTCCGAGCTTTGCGCTTCGCCAGTGGCACGATGCCCCGGTCCCGGTGCGCATGCGCGCGATGCTGCGGCATGGCGGCATCGTGGTGATGGCATCGGCCGCCGCGCTGACGGCCGGGGCGTTCACGCTGCCGGTGTACGAGATCTACAAGGCAGGGGAAGACCCTCGGTGGCTGGCCGGTCTGGACCTGCTCGGCCCCTGGGGGATCAACGTTGCCATCGTTCCGCACTACGACAATGCCGAGGGGGGCGGGCACGATACCCGCTACTGCTACATGGGCGCTCGGCGCATCGACCTGCTCGAATCGCTCCTGCCGGATGATGCGTGGATCATCGGCATCGACGAACAGACGGCGCTGACCGCGGATCTCGACGCCAGGACCGCCACCGTGAGCGGCAGGGGCGGAGTGACCATCCGGGGGCGAGCAGGCAGCACCAGGCTGGAGCGGGGCTCGATGGTTTCGCTGGACGCGCTGCGCCCTGCTGGCATGGACCTTCCGAGCGGCGCTGTCGTGCTGCCCTCCGCCCCGGATTCGATCGGGGAGGCGGGGTTGCTCGCGGCGTTCCGCGAGGCGCTGGCGGCGAGCGAGATCGACCGCGCCGCAGGTATGGCGCTCGCGGCCGCGGATGGCGGCGACGTGGCCGCGGTCAGGTCAATGATCGCGGCGTTTGCCGATAATGCCGCGGCGCCTCGGCAGGCCGATCCGCGCGAAGTTGCCGACCCGTTCATCCGCGCCCTGCTGGATGTCCGCGCCGCGGTCCGGGCAGACAAGCGGTGGGACCTGTCGGACCTGATCCGGGACCGCCTCGCCGCGGCGTCGGTGGTCGTCAAGGACACCCCGGACGGCCCGGTCTGGGAGTTCGCCTGACCAACATGAACGGAGCGAGGAACCCCGATCGGGGTTCCTCGCACTCGGTGATCGGCTGCTGAACCGGAGTGGGCTAGCTGCCGCCTTCCTTCGTCGCCTCGGCGCCTTCGCCAGCCTCACCGGCCCCTTCGGACTCGCCAGCCTCGTCGGATTCGCTGGCGCCGCCAGCGAGCTCCTCGTGCCAGACGGCATACGCGCCGGAGTGGCCGGCCTTGATGTCGTATCCGACCGTCGCCAGCGCGACGACGCCAGTGCCGAGCCGCAGCGCGCTCGAGAGCAGGGAGCGGCGATCGGAGGTGGCAGCGCCCGAACCTGCGCGAACGCCAGCTGCAGCAGCTGCTGCTCCTTCCTTGCGGTCGACGAAGGCCACGGCGGCCAGACCGAGGGTCATCAGGATGAGGAGGTTGCGGGTCATCTCACCGGCCTCGGCGTGGTCGTGCATCTCCTCTTCTTCGCCGGTGTAATCGACCAGTTGCTCGCCGGTGATGACGGTGAGTTGGGTCAGCACCAGCAGCGCCAGGCTGATGACCGCCAGCGGCCCGGCAAACTTGCGGCGCCATGCCGCGTTCCAGAGCATCAGCACAATCGCCGCGATGGCGGCCAGCATGACCAGCACCGTGGCGCCATGGACGAGCAGGGGATGGGCGGGCAGCCCGGAAATGGCCCAAACAGCCGGTACGATCGACATGAATCGCGCTCCCTTGTGCGTGACGCCGGTTTGGCGCGGACGCTCCGTCCGCCGCCATCGGCATGGCGTTGACCCGTCCGAATGATGCCGAGCCATTCTTTGAGTGTTCTTTGAATGGCGCGGAATGATCCGGTAATGGTGTCAGTGTGCGGGAAAGACGGCGTCTGCGTCGAGTGGCCAGATCGGGCGTCGCAGGCGGCGGAAGGCGAGGCGGCTCAGGTCGGACCCGGTGATGCCCGGACCTTCGACCAGAACGACGCGCCGGGAGATCGGCTCGAACGCGGCCCGGAAGTGCCCCTTGCCCTTCAACCCCAGCACACGGCGGCGCGTCGGTTCGATGCCGTGCGCGCGAAAGATCATCAGGTCGATCGGCGTCTCCGCGCGAGTTGTCACCAGGACATCCACTGGAGGTTCGTCCCCATGCTCGCTCTGCACCGAGAGGACCGCCGTTGGGCCGAGATCGACATGGACCCCGGCCATCATCGGGCCGTCATTGACGAACTTTCCGTCGGTCAACGCGCGCACATAGGCACGGACGGGGAGTGACGGCCCATGCAGCGAGTCGGTCTTCCCACCGAGCAGAACGTGGATGGTCGCGCCGGGCCCTGCGGCGACGGCAGCCGCGACCGTTTCCGGATCGCGGACGATGGCGACGGCGGCATTCGGCGCCCGGTTCGCGAGCAGGAACCGGACCAGTTCGGCGGAATCTCCGGGGCCGCCGGTCCAGGGGTTGTCGGCGATGTCCACTAGCACGAGCGGACCGGCGCCAGGCAGATCGGAATCCATCGCCCTGATCATCGCGGATGCGTCGTCCCAGCTGGTGACACCGCCGAGGAAGCCGTCCCGCAGGTCCCAGGCGAGGCGGGCGAGGTCATCGGCGAGGCTCGCCGCGAGCGGCGGGTCGTCGTTGGTGGTGACGATGATGGAAACGCCAGCCTCGGGCACATCGGCGGGAGGGAAGCCGCCGGAGATCGTGACGGCCAGGACGCGCGGGTCCTCCTCGAACTGGTGGGCGCGGTCGATCAGGGCGCGCATCGGCATGCGGTCGGTGGTCATGCGCTGGGAGGTCGGCAGCATCGGCGGCTTGCGGATGGCCGTCGCTGGGCGGGCTTCGCCGCGAACGAGCCGTCCAAGCAGCCGGCAGGCCTCCTCGCCGCGTTCGGCCATATCGACGTGAGGGTAGGTGTCATAGCCGACGAGGATATCGGCGGCTGCCACCATCCGCTGGCTGACGTTGGCATGAAGGTCGAGCGTCGAGACGACCGGCACATCCGGCCCGACAATGGCGCGGACCCGTTCGAGCAGGTAGCCGTCGCCATCGGGGTCGACGGCCGAGACCATCGAACCGTGGAGAGCGAGGAGCACGCCATCGAGTGGTCCCGCCGCGAGGGCATCCCGCAATCCGGTTTCGAGGATGCCCGCCATGTGGCGCATGGCGTCCCCGGTCACCAGTCCGGAGGGTGTGGCCCAGACCGCGACGATCGGGATCAGGTCGAACCCCTCGGCGGGCGCGCTGGCGATGAATCCGCCGAATTCGGTGTTGGAGGCGCGCATTTCGTCCACGATGGCCGGTCCGAGGAAGAGCCCCGATGCCTCGAACTCGGCGATTCCGGTCGGGGTTGCGCTGAAGACGTTGGTTTCGTGGGAGATCTGCGCGGCGGCGATGCGGGCCATGGGGGAGGCTCCTCTGCCTGCTCGTCAGGCCTGCGGTCGCTGGGCGAGGCCGAGCAAGGTGCGCGCCTGCGCCGGGGTGGCGACCGGCCTGCCGAGTTCCCCGGCCAACCGAACCAGCCGGGCGACCAGTTGCGGGTTGGTTGCGAGCTCGCCTTTGCGGTACCAGATGTTGTCCTCGAGTCCGGTGCGGACGTGACCGCCCATCGCCATCGCGGCCAGACCGAGCGGCAGCTGCGCGCGCCCGATGCCGCACACGGACCAGTGCGCCCCGGCAGGCAGCATCTCGATCATATGTTGCAACTGCTTCACGGTGGGCGGCGATCCTCCGCGCACGCCGAGGACGAACTGGAACCAGTAGGGCGGCTTGAGCTTGCCGTCATCGATCAGCCGCAGGGCGTTCCAGACGTGTCCCGGTTCGAAGCATTCGATTTCGGGCAGGACGCCGTTGGCTTCCATTCGGCGGGCGAGTTCGTCGAGAAACTGCGGCGAGTTGATGAAGACCCGTTCGCCGAAATTGACCGAGCCGCAATCGAAGGACGCCACTTCCGGCCGCAATGCGACCGGGGCCATGCGGTCCTCGTCGGTCGTCGTTCCCGCGCCGCCGCCGGTGGACATGTTGATGATGACATCGCTGCCAGCGGCTTCAACACGATCCCGCACCCTGCCGTACCTGACCGGGTCGCAAGTGACTCGCTGCTCGTCGTCGCGGACGTGAATGTGGACGATTGCGGCCCCGGCCTGCCCGCACTCGACCGCGCAGGCGGCGATCTCTTCGGGGGTCACCGGCACGTTCGGATTTTGGGCCTTCGTCGGCCACGACCCGGTGGTGGCGGCGGAAATGATGAGTCCGTCGGCGGGAAAGGCGATGGAATCGGACATTGCGGGTCAAGCCCCCGAATTGTGCGAGCGCCTCCGATCAGGCGGTTGGATGGTACACGAACGGGCAATCGGCACGCGGGCGTGAGCTGTCGGCCAACGGAGGCCGGGGATGGCTTCGAAGGTTTGCTGTTCGGTCGGGGCATGTGGGCGGGACGCAGCGGGGATTGCGGGCTGCCGGTATCCTATCGGTTCAGGGGTATTCGATGGATTCCCCCGAGTTTCAGCAGCCGAGAGCCGAGAGCCGACAGCCGAGAGCTGAAAGCCACCAACCGAGAGCCGATAGCCAGCGAGGTGCGCGACATGTCCACGACCTACCCGGTTCGCGAAGGGAAGATTCCATTCAAGGGCTACGAGACGTGGTACCAGATCATCGGCGATGGCGAGGAGCCGGGGAAATTGCCGCTCCTGTGCCTGCATGGTGGACCGGGCGCGGCGCATGATTACCTTCAGTCGCTGGAAGGGATGGCCGGGACGGGGCGACGGGTGATCTTCTACGACCAGATCGGCTGCGCGCGCTCGAGCATTCCCGAGTCGAAGCCGGAGATGTGGACGGTCGAGCTCTTCGTCGAGGAGGTCGACGCCGTCCGCGAGGCCCTCGGCCTGGACAGGATTCACCTGCTCGGGCAGTCATGGGGCGGCATGTTGGCGATGGAGTATGCCCTGACCCAGCCGAACGGGGTGGCGAGCCTGACCATCGCCAGTTCTCCGGCGAGCATGATCCAGTGGGTGTCGGAGGCTAACCGACTGCGGGAGGAACTCCCGGCAGACGTGCAGGCCGCCCTGCTGAAGCACGAGGCGGCGGGGACCTATTCAGATCCCGAATACCTCGCGGCGATGCAGGTCTTTTACGACCGTCATGTTTGCCGGGTGGTGCCGAACCCGGAGTATGTGACCCGCTCATTCGAGATGCTTGGGGCGAATCCCGAGGTCTACTACACGATGAACGGGCCGAGCGAGTTTCACGTCATTGGCACGCTCAAGCACTGGGACGTGGTCCCGCGGCTCCACGAGATCACGATTCCGACGCTGGTGACCTCCGGCAAGCACGACGAGGCGACCCCATTGATTGCGCAGACCGTCCGCGACGAAATCCCCGGCGCGGAGTGGGTGCTCTTCGAGAACAGCAGCCACATGGCCCACGCCGAAGAACCGGAGCGGTACATGCAGGTTCTGGAGGAGTTCATCTCGCGGCACGAGGGGTAGGCCATCCGGGCGACGACCGGCCACGCGCCGTGAGCCCTCAGCCCCAACCCCATCTTCCATTGCGATGGCGGATCGGGTTGGGGCTGAGGGAACGCTATTCCCCAACTTCGCCCGCATAGTGGCACGCCACGAGATGCCCCGACCCGGTTTCGCGCAGCATCGGAACCTCGGCGGCGCACCGGTCGGTGGCGAAGGGGCAGCGGGTGCGGAACCGGCAGCCGGAGGGCGGGTCGATCGGGCTGGGCGGGTCGCCCTGCAGCAGTTGGCGCGTGCGACGCAGACGCGGGTCGGGAATCGGCGCGGCTGCCAGCAATGCCTGGGTGTACGGGTGTTGCGGATTCGAATACAGGGTCGCCGTCGGCGCCTGCTCGACGATGACGCCGAGGTACATGACCGCGACTGCGTCCGAAATGTGCCGCACGACGCCGAGGTCGTGGCTGATGAAGAGGTAGGAGAGGCCCCGTTCCTCGCGGAGTCGTTCGAGCAACTGGAGAATCTGCGCCTGCACGGAGACGTCGAGCGCCGAAACCGGCTCATCGGCCACGATCAGCGCGGGATGGACCGCGAGCGCCCGCGCGATGCCGACCCGCGGCCGCTGGCCTCCCGAGAGTTCGTTGGGGTATCGGTTCGCTTGGCCCTT
>CAIPGK010000168.1 GCA_903864575.1 uncultured Chloroflexota bacterium | reverse complement strand
CACCTCAGGTCTTCCGCATGGACCGGACCGCGCTGAATCCGTCTCGTGGCGCAGGCGCGAGGCGGCCGGCATGATCGGAGAACGAGAACGGGCGCGGCGTTTTGCCGCGCCCGCTTCCATGGCCGGTTTCCCGAATTGGGCTAGTAGTTGCCGTATCGGGGCGTAGACGGTCGCTTCCCCTGGAAGCACTCCCGGCAGTAGACCGGCTTGTCCGAGCGAGGCTCGAACGGCACTTCGGTCGCTCGCCCGCATTCTGAGCAGACCGCCGGGTACATCTGGCGCGGCCCTCGGGAGCCGCCACCACCGTAGCCGCCACCGCCGCCATAACCACCGCCGTAGCCGCCGCTATCGTAGCCGCCCGCGCCATAGCCGCCACCGCCGCCGCCACCGTAGCCGCCCGAGTCATACCCCTGCGACTGCCGCTGTTGCTTGCGCGCCGAGCGGCAGGTCGGGCATCGCTGCGGTTCGCTGAACCCACGCTCCTGATAGAACGCCTGCTCGCCGGCCGTAAAGGTGAATGCCTGCCCGCAATCGCGGCAGGTGAGCGTCCGATCGCTCATTCCGCCTGAACCCTCCGCCGAAGCATCCTCGCCCCGGCATCGCACGAAAAACATCGAAGACGGTTTCCGGCGGAACGATGTTCGAGATCACCCGACGGGGTCCGGACTGTTCGCACGCAGGATAGACGTCCTAGGTCTCTTTATAACATCATGGCCAGAATGTCAAGCCCACGCAATCGTTGGTCTGAACCGGCGGCTCTCGACGTCGATGAGTTGTGAACGTACACCCGGTGTCACGCCCCGCTCGCGGCCCCGGCTGTGCTACCATCGCGCCGCCGCAGTAGCCTCGCGCGGCCCAGGAGGTTCGATTCACCGATGGACATTCACGAATATCAGGCTGCTGAAATCTTCGGTCGTTACGGGATTCCGGTGAACCCCGGCGAGGTCGCCGAAACTCCTGCCCAGGCCGAGGAAATCGCCGCGAAGTTCGGAACGCTTGTCGCCGTCAAATCGCAGGTTCATACGGGGGGCCGCGGCAAGGCTGGCGGGATCAGGATCGCCAAGACCCCGGAGGCTGCCCGTGAGGCGGCTGAGGCCATTCTCGGCATGGACATCAAGGGACATGTCGTCAACAAGGTGCTGATCGCGCGCGGCGCCGACATCGCGCGCGAGTTCTACCTTGGCGTGGTGCTCGACCGGCCCAGACGGCAGATCACCATCATGGCCAGCGCCGAAGGCGGCGTGGACATCGAGGAGGTTGCCCGCGAGCGGCCCGAGAAGATTGTCCGCGCGCTGGCCGACCCCGAACTGGGGCTTCACCCGTGGCAGGCGCGTCAAGTCGCGTTCCAGCTTGGGCTCGCTCCCGAGCTGATCAATGGATTCGCCTCGATCGTCATGAAGCTCTACGACGCCTACGTCAAGGAAGATGCGACGCTCGCGGAGATCAACCCGCTGGTCCTCACCAGCAGCGGCGAGTGGATCGCGCTCGATTCCAAGATGAGCTTCGATGACAACGCCCTCTTTCGGCATCCCGGCATCGAGCAACTCCGTGACCTTGCGGAGGAAAACGCCACCGAACTCGAAGCCCGGCACAGCGGGATCTCGTTCGTGAAACTCGACGGAGACATCGGCTGCATCGTCAACGGCGCGGGTCTGGCGATGGCGACGATGGACGCGGTGAAGTTGCATGGCGGCGAGCCGGCCAACTTCCTCGATGTTGGCGGCGGCGCAAGCGCCGAGCAGGTCGCCAAGGCGTTCAGGCTCGTAACGGCTGATCCGAGTGTTCGCGCCATCCTGATCAACATTTTCGGTGGCATCACTCGCGGAGACGTGGTCGCCGAGGGCATCACGACCGCCCTCGGGCAGGTCGACGTAAAGGTTCCCATCGTGGTCCGTCTTTCTGGCACAAATGCCGAGGAGGGTCGCCAGTTGCTCGCCGAGGCTGGTTTGACCGCCGTCGACTCGATGGACGATGCAGCAGCCGCGGTAGTTCGCGCCGCCTGATCTTCGTCAGGCAGGAGAAGGTTCGACAGTGAGCATCCTGGTCGATCGCAACACGCGCCTGCTCGTGCAGGGAATTACCGGACGCGAGGGGTCGTTCCACACCACGCAAATGGTGGAGTACGGCACGAACGTCGTCGCGGGCGTGACCCCGGGCGGCAAGGGCAAGGAGGTCGCGGGCGTCCCGGTCTTCGACACCGTGGCCGAAGCCGTCGCCGCCACGCAACCGAACGTTTCGATCATCTATGTCCCGGCCAGGTTCGCGCCGGACGCCATCTACGAGGCGGTGGACAACGGCATCCCGTTCGTCATCTGCATCACGGAGGGCATCCCGGTCGCGGACATGGTCGCGGTCTACGCCCATGTCCGGGAAAAGGGCGCGCGCCTGCTCGGGCCGAACTGCCCGGGAATCATCACACCCGGGCAGGCAAAGGTCGGCATCATGCCGGGCTTCATCCACATGCCGGGCCCCATCGGGCTCGTATCGCGCTCCGGCACGCTCACCTATGAAGTCGTGGACGCGCTCACAAAGGCCGGTCTCGGGCAGACAACCGCCATCGGCATCGGCGGCGATCCGATCATCGGCACGTCCTTCGTCGACGCTCTCGCCCTGTTCGAGGCGGACCCCGAGACCAAGGCGATCGTGATGATCGGCGAAATCGGCGGCACTGACGAAGAGGATGCCGCCCGGTTCATTTCCGAACGCGTCACCAAGCCGGTCGTCGGCTTCATCGCCGGGCGTACCGCCCCTCCGGGCAAACGGATGGGACACGCGGGCGCAATCATTTCCGGAGGCGCAGGCACGGCGGCTGAAAAGATCGCCGCGCTCGAGGCAGCTGGTGTCCCGGTCGCGGATCGTCCCTCGGCGGTTCCGGCCCTCATCCGGGCAGCTATGGCACGCTGACGGGCAGGAGGAAAGCAGCTGGATGGCTCGATCCGAACGCACCAACCGGCTCATTGCAGCGGTCATCGTTCCGTCGCTGATGCTTGCGGCGCTGGCGACGCCCGCCGTGGGCAAGAAGGGCGATCCCGCCGCCCAACCCGGCGATCCGGCCGCCACCGTTCCGGCCGACGCCAACACCGGCGAGATTCCCACGGCGGTCCCGCCGGACACATCGTCCGGAACCCCGGTTGCCGGACCTGGCATGCCGACGTTTCCCGGATTCGGGGAACAGGACGAAGTTGGCGGCGTGATCGAACCAGGCCGCATCGTGACGCTCGTCCAGGAATGCGAGTCGATCTCTGTCGCGGGACTGGCGGTTGCCGCTCATAATTGCGCGAATGGGATCGATGTCGCCGGAACGCTGCCGCCGGGAGCGCCGTGGACCGTATTCACCGCGTCGAAGGATTCCTTCACCATGGCGGCCCCGGTCGCCAAGTCAGGCAAGAAGGCGGACATCCAGTTACCGTTCAGCGCCGAACCACTCCGTCAATGGGTTCACGAGGAAACAGGGGTACGACTTCGCCGGAAGCGATAGCCCGGTTCTCACCCGCTACATCATGAACGAGGAGCGGGCAACCGGTGCACGGTTGCCCGCTCGGCGCGTTGCGTCTGCCGCGTTGGATTTCAGTAGCCCACCGCGCCGTTCAGCACCGCGATGAAATCCTCGATCGGATACGCGCCGTTGACGTTCACCCGCCGAATCGCCATCGGATCCATGGAGCCATCGATGGCGGTGAGACCACCCCATGCGAGGAACGCCATCTGCATTCCCGCATCTCGAACCGCCTGGACAACCGTGTCGTTGTAGCCGCCAAAAGGGTAGGCGAAGCAGGTCACCGCGTGGCCCACGATGTTTTCGAGCCAGATGCGATTCTGGTAAACCTCCTGGTAGGCCTCATCATATGAGAGTGTCTCGAGGTTGGGGTGGGTCACCGTATGGCCGCAGACCTCACCCGACGCATCGAGCGCCCGAATCTCCTCCTCGGTAACATGCGCGAAGTTGGGGAGGAAGTAGGACGCGCGAAAGCCGTACCGATTCACCAGCTCGACAAAGGTCGACTCTGACGGCCACCCGTCGTCGATGGTCAACATCACCGGCTTCTCCGGCAACGCCGCCCCGCTCTCATAGGCCGCCTTGAGATCGGACGGGGTGATGCCGACGTACCCGTTGTCCCGCAGCCAGATCAACTGGCTTTCGAGGGCCGCGGGAGTCACCGTGTACGTGTCCGGCGTATCGAGCACCTGATGGTAGAGCAGAATCGGTATACCGCTTCGGCCCCAGCCGATCTCCGGCGCGGCCTTTGCAAACAGCGGCAGGCACAGGCTCACGAACGCAATCGCCATCGCCAAGGCGAACCTCGACGCGCGGGCTGCAGTCAACCGGCGCAACAACGCGCCGACGCTCCAGGTCGTCATCGCTTCGACTCCCATACCAGGCCAGAGGCAGCGACGTGGCGCGGGGTACCTCGTCTTGCCGCCCAAGCTGTGTCCCTGACCGGTCCCTTCCCTCGGCCACTGCCCCACCCGGGCAGGACCGTCGCTCGAACTCACCACAGTATACAGAGTCGCACATCAGGCGGACATGTCTCTTCGCTGATGCCGGGGACGAATAGGCGTTCGTTCACCTCGACGAACCGGTGAGTTTCCCGGTCTGCCGCCATGTCCGAGAGAAACGTCGGGACCCCGCCGACAGATACTGTCCGCGGGGTCCCGTTAAGCCAGGTGGCCGAGGTCCGCGAGCTAGTCGCGGGCGAAGGCCGCTGCGGCCTGCTTTTCGAGATCGATGTAGTGATCGTCGCCCACGCTGACGGCGACCGCCTGAATCTGGCCACCCTCGAATTCGCCGGGGGCGGAGTATTCCTTGCTCACCGGATCGCCGCTATCGCGGCCGACGCAGAGGCCGTCGCCGGAGAGCATGAAGTTGGCGGGCTGGGTGCGGATCTTGCCCTGGCCGACCTCCTTCTCGTCGATGAACAGCTTGGCGGTGCCAGTCGACTCACCGTACTGGCCGGTGCCGTCCTTGGTGAACTCCACACCGACTGTGTGCTTGCCCGGCGAGACCGTGACCGAGGAGACGATCTGCTGCTCCGGCGGAATGCCCAGGAAGTTGTAGACGTACCACAACTTGCCAT
>CAIPGK010000167.1 GCA_903864575.1 uncultured Chloroflexota bacterium | reverse complement strand
TCGCCTCTCCCGTCTTTTTCGTGCTGGTCACCCTCTTCGGCTGGCTCGCCTCGTTGCCAGTCGATTTCACAGGTGGCTGGCTGGTGGAGCGCAGGTTCGGACTCACCAGACAGACCCCGAAGGCGTGGTTCGGCGACCGGCTGAAATCCCTCGCCATCACGCTCGTCCTCCAACCGCTCCTGCTGTCGGGCGCGTGGGCTGTCATCCGCCGCAGGCCGAGCGATTGGTGGAAGGTCCTCGCCGTGCTTTCGGCGCCGTTGGCGGTCCTCACCAGCTATATCGCTCCGCTCATCTTCATGCCGATGTTCAACAGGTTCACCCCCCTGCAGGATCCGGAGCTCGAGGAGTGCCTGCGGCGGCTTGCCGATCGGACCGGACGGCAGCCCGCTCCCGCGTTCCGGGTCGATCTCTCCCGCCAGTCCGACAAGCCAAACGCATTCTTTGCGGGCATCGGCGGAAGCCAGCGGATCGCCCTTTCCGATACCTTGCTCGACCGTTTCGACCACGATGAAATCGAAGGGGTCATCGCACACGAGCTTGGGCATCAGGTTCACGGCGATATCTGGAGGTTGTCGGCGTTCGGTCTTGCGTCAGGGGTCGCGCTGTCGTGGGCGGCATCGCGCATCCTTCCCCGGGCCATCGGGCGAACGAGCGAGACTACCGGTGTGTCGACCCTGTCCGACCCGGCCAGTTTCCCGGTCGTGGCGTTGGTCCTGACCGCGCTGGGGATCGTCATCGCGCCCTTGCAGGCCGCATTTTCCCGGCGGATCGAGACGAGAACCGACGTTTTCGCGCTGGATGTCACCCAAAATGGTGAAGCGTATGCCCGCGCGATGACCAAGCTCGCCGCCACCAGCCTCGCCGACCCCGACCCGCCACGGCCGGTCGTCCTGATGCTCTACTCTCATCCACCAATCGCCGATCGCATCCGGGCAGCACGGGCGTTTTGCGCAAACCGGTGATGTGCACGCACGGCGCGGCGGCACAATCACGAGGGGTGCCACGAAGTCACGATTTGCGCTAAACTCCGCGTGCTGGTTTCGGTCGACTGGGGAGGACGACCGGGCAACGTTGCTGACGCGGAAACTTCGCGTCCGGCGGCACGGCAATGGAACGGCAGAGATGAATCGGGGACGGGAGCGCGGCATGGCCGGGGATGAGCCGTTTGTCTGGCGCGGGGGTAGGGCTGAGGTAACGTTGACGCAATCAGAGGATCACTGGACGGTGGTCTATACCTCCGCGGGTCGACTGCTCGGGCCGCGGCAAGTGCTGTATCAGGGCAGGCATCGCGACGCCACTCATGCGGCGTGGGATGTCATGGCCAGAGTTTCACTGGCGTCGCGAAATGAGGATGAAGGATTCCGGGCTGGGCAACTGGCCGCCAAGTGGATCAAGGCGACCCGCCAGCAGGCCGGTCTCAGCCGCTGATCGCGGATGCCGGAACTTCCTGAAGTAGAGACGATGCGGCGCATCGTCGAACACGAACTGACCGGCCGCCAACTTGTGGCGGCCGATGTTCGTCTACCGAAACTGCTGCGCGACTCGCCGATGCCGTCGCTCGACCTGCTCGTCGGTCAACGCGTGCTCGGCGCCCGCCGTCGTGCGAAAGTGCTCGTATCCGACTGGTCCGGTGGCCTGAGCCTGATGAGCCACATGATGCTTGCTGGGCAACTGGCCGTCATCCGACCTGACGGTCGTCGGGCTGTCGCGGGTCACCCGGTGCCCAAACCCGATGGAACGTATCCGCACAAGGCCACCCATGCGATCCTGACCTTCGACGACGGTACGCTCCTGCACCACAGCGACATCCGCCAGTTTGGCTGGATGCGCCTCATGCCCAGCGAGGAGGTGGCCGCCGCCATCGATGCCTTCGGGTTCGGTCCCGAGGCGATTGGTCCGGACCGGATCGGGATCGACGATCTCGCAACCCGGCTCGCGCGGCGGCGAATCCCCATCAAGCAGGCGCTTCTCGACCAGGAGGTCCTTGCAGGCCTTGGAAACATCTACGTCGATGAGGCGCTCCATCACGCGGGTATTCATCCATCCCGTGCCGCGAATGCCTTGACCGCCGGAGAACTGGCGCGCATCCATGACGCCATCGCCTGGGCGCTCGAACGCGGCATCGAGCAGGGTGGCGCGACGATCGTCCACCAGAAAGCCTACCCACGCGATGGCTTCCCTGCGATCCACGGTCGCGAAGGCGAGCCCTGCATGGGTTGCGGCGGCACGATCGTCAAAACGCGGGTGGGTGGGCGCGGGACCTACTTCTGCCCCGCCTGTCAGCCGGGCTGATCGCCCGGGGCGACGGCAGCGGCCAGGGCGGAGAGCACAGGTCCGGCATCCGCCCGAACGACAACATCAGCGGCCTCGTCCAGCGGCGTGTCCTGCCGGTTGATGAACGCCAACCGCGCCCCGGCTTCACGTGCCAGGAGCGGAAGCCGTGCGGCCGGTTGCACCACCAACGAACTTCCGATCACCAGCATCAGGTCGCAGGAGCGCGCGAGGTCGATCGCCCGAACCAGCGGCTCGGCCGGCATTGACTCCCCGAACAGCACGGTTGCCGACCGCATCGCCGACCCGCACACCGGACAGCGTGGCATTGCCTCCCCGTGGTCCTGCCGACGCTGGACATCGACGCCCGGTTCGCGGTGCGAGCACGCCACGCAGCGGACCGCGTGCGCCGTACCGTGCAATTCGCATACACGATCCGGATCGGCGCCCGCCTTCTGGTGGAGCCCGTCGATGTTCTGGGTGATCACCCCAGCGAGCAACCCTGCCTGCTGCAAGGTGACGAGCGCGTGATGACCGGCGTTCGGCTCCCGGGCCAGCAGTTCCGGGTAAGTTTCCTGACGCCGCCGCCAGTACTCGCGCCGGGTTTCCTCGCTGCCCAGGAAATCCCCGATGGTCGGTGGTTTCCCGGTGCTCCAGAGCCCTCCGGGACCACGATAATCGGGAATCCCCGATTCAGTGCTGATGCCAGCCCCCGTAAACGCAACGATTCGCCGCGCGGGCCGTGCGAGATCGATCAGGGCAGCGAGACGCTCCGGATCGGGCAACAGCGGTTCTGCGTATCTTGCCGGAATGGGAGGTGGAGCAGCGTCGGTCATCATGAATCCCATGCGTGCGCCCGATCTGGGGCGAGTGAATTGGATCGTCGCACGCAGTCGGTGGTCCGTGCCACCTATGTCCCGGCGTCACCATCCTCCTGCTCGGAGGTTGTGTACGGACACCCAGGATGGTACATTGTCCGCGAAACGTCCTTTCGGCGCCGCCCGCCGCATCGGGACGGGTTCCCCGCAGTCACCCCGCATTCATCGAACTGTGCTCGCGACAGGGCCTCGCCGGTGTGTGGCCAGGGGATGTGCCGATGCTGCTCGATCAACCAGTGGTGATTGCGATCGACGGCGCATGGAAGCGCTTCGTCCGTGTCGTCGGAAACATCGGCAGGGTCGAAACGACCCAGCGAACCGTGCTCGTGCGTGAGGGCGCGTGGTCGGCCGCGGACTGGCAGCACAGTCTCGACATCCTGACCGCCGCTGAACCTGCGGATTCCGCGGTCACCGCATCGCTCCCGACCGAACCCGAACCTGAAGGCGAGGAGTCGAGTACGCCGGCCGACCGCAGGGTGCAAGCCGCGCTGATTCGGGCAAAGCTGCTCTCCGGACAGGGGCGCTTCGAGGAGGCAGAAAGCGCGTTTTCGGAGGCGATCGTCCTCGACCCACTGCTGGACTTCGCAGGCGACCCCGATTTCTGGTCGATCGAGCGGGGGGGGCAGGACGCGGCAGTCCGGGCACTTGAATCCGCTGGCCGCGGACGGGATGGGATGATCTTGCGGGCACGGCTCGAAAACCGGTACCGTCCACGGCTCGTCAGGAGCGCGTGACCGCGTCACCGCGCATGCTGGCGCGAACCTCCTCCGCTCGGGTGCGGAAGGTAAGCGCAAGGTGGTCCAGCAGGTCCGCATTCACCGAGTAGAACTTGAGGCCACGCCGGGGATTGACCTCGATCAGTCCGGCGCGTTCGAGTTGCGACAGATGACGCGATACGGCTGACTGCGCAATTCCGACGTGGGAGACGATCTCCTGCGCGTACCGCTCTCCCCCGGAAAGAAATCCAAGAATCCGCAGCCGCGTCGGATCAGCCAACGCCCGGGTGACCTCCAGCAGGCCTCCCTCGGAGAATCCCGGCGCGACCGGCGGCGGCGGCGCTGATGCCCCGGATGTCGCCCGGAGGATGAATTCCGGTGCGCCAAAATCGACGACCAGCAACGGCGGGGCGAGGATGTAGCTCAGGTCGCTGCCGAGGTAGTCGGATGGGCAGAATGACACCTGTTCGACCTCCTCCAGCGCGCGCAGGAGCGAGGATGGCGGCTTCTGGCCAGTCAGGATCATGAACGCCTCGCGAAACGGCCGTTTCGCCGGTTGCTGGGCCAGCCGGACCGCCTCCTCCAACATGGGCCGGGTGGATTCGAACTCCGCGCCATACCCCTCCTCCCAGATCGCCACGTAGAGATCGATCGTCCGCCGCTTGAGCCGTACGGGATCGGCAAGGAGCGCGGCGGTCTCATCGAGCGTCGCGGTCGTCAAGACCTGCGCGACGGCCTGCCGCCATGCGGGGTCCGTGGGGTCAAAGGGCGGCGCTGCCAGCCCCAGATCGCCGAGGGCGCGGCGAATGGCGCGCTCGGCCATCCGGATGTACTCACCGGCGGGCAAGGTGAGCAGGAACGCGATGAAGGTCTCGAAACTCGCATTCGCGCGATCCGCGTCGAGCGGTCCAAACGCGAGGGCGGGTTCCTCCACATAATAGAGTCGCTCACCAGAAAACCCGTGGAGCAGGTCGAGGTTCTCCCGCAACTCCGGCGAGAGGTTCTGGCGGGTCTCCACCAGCCACGGCGCGAAGTGGCTCTCGGGGACCGCCCGGTGGAGCAGCGACAACACGCACACCACATCGAGCGGAATCGAAACGGCGACGGACTGCGCCCGGGTTGCCGAGCCCTCTGGTTCGCTCATCACCGCTCCGATTGTGGGTTACCTCGATATGCCGATACCGCAATACCGCGATGATACGGCAGCGAACTGATCGAGGCGGCGGGCACGCCGCCCAAGGGTCCTGCCTGTCCGGTGTGGCGCGGCCACTTGCGAGTCACGCAGAGGGCCCCATAATGCGCCTGCCGGAACTTTCCCGGATGTCGCCCGTGTCGACGTGGGAGCACGCCCAGATGCCCGAGAACGACCCGCTCTGGTTCAAGGACGCCGTCTTGTACGAGGCCCCGGTCAAGTCGTTTGCGGACAGTGACGCGAATGGCATCGGCGATTTCAATGGCATGCGTGAGAAGCTGGATTATATCCGTGATCTTGGCGTCGATTGCATCTGGCTCCTGCCGATGTATCCGTCGCCGCTCCAGGATGACGGCTACGACATCGCCAATTTTGTCGAGATTCACAAGGACTACGGCACCGTCGAGGACATGCGCCGCCTGCTCGACGCCGCGCATGAACGCGGCCTGAAGGTCATCGCCGACCTCGTGATGAACCATACCTCCGACCAGCACTGGTGGTTCCAGGAGGCGCGGAAAAGCCCCGACAACCCCTATCGTGACTACTATGTCTGGAGCGACGACGCCTCCCGCTACCCGGACGTGCGGATCATCTTCATCGACACCGAGGTCTCCAACTGGACGTATGACCCGGTCGCAAAGCAGCACTTCTGGCATCGCTTCTTCAGTCACCAGCCAGACCTCAACTTCGACAACCCCAAGGTCCACGAGGAGATGCTGGACATTGTCCGCTTCTGGCTCGATCTCGGCCTTGACGGCTTCCGCTGCGACGCGGTGCCCTATCTCTACGAACGCGACGGCACCAACGGCGAGAACCTCGAAGAGACCCACGAGTTCCTGCGAAAGCTCCGCCGCATGGTCGACGAGGAGTTTCCTGGCAAGATCCTGCTCGCCGAGGCCAACCAGTGGCCCAGCGACGTCGTCGCCTATTTCGGCACCGAGGAGGCGCCGGAGTTCCATATGTCCTTCCATTTCCCGCTGATGCCGCGCATGTTCATGGCGATGAAGCGGGAGGAGCGAACGCCAATCGTGGAGATCATGGGTCAGACCCCGGACGTTCCGGAGGGCTGCCAGTGGGCGATCTTTCTCCGCAACCACGATGAACTCACTCTCGAGATGGTCACCGACGCCGAGCGCGACTATATGTATTTTGAATACGCCAAGGACCCGAGGATGCGGCTCAACCTCGGCATCCGGCGCCGGCTCGCCCCGTTGCTCGACAACCGAAGGGGCCAGATCGAGTTGATGAACTCCCTGCTGCTCTCGATGCCCGGAACACCGGTGCTCTACTATGGCGATGAGATCGGCATGGGCGACAACATCTGGCTCGGCGACCGCAATGGTGTCCGCACCCCGATGCAGTGGAACGGTGACCGCAATGCCGGGTTCTCCCGCGCCGACTCCGCGAAACTGTACTCGCCTGTCATTGCCGACCCGGTTTTCGGCTATCAGGCAGTCAACGTCGAGGCGCAGGAGCGGAACCCGGATTCGCTGCTTCACTGGATGCGACGCCTGATCGCCATCCGCAAGCGGTACCAGGCCTTCGGTCGCGGAACGCTGGAGTTCCTCCTGCCGGAGAACACCAGCATCCTCGCCTACCTGCGGCAGTACCGCGACGAGACGATCCTTTGCGCGGCGAATCTCTCCACCAAGGTCCAGCCGGTTTCGCTCGACCTTGCCCGGTTCTCGGGCATGGGCATGGTGGAACTCCTGCACGAGACGGCATTCCCCAGGATCGGTGACGATCCGTACTTCCTCACCCTCGGGCCAAACGACTTCTTCTGGTTCCGCATCGAAACCGGACCGGCCTCCTCCTGATGAGCGGGGAGGGAACTGCATCGCGCGCGCTCCAGCGCGCGATCGAGGACATCCTGCCGGCCGCGCTCGCCCGGGAGCTTCCGCGCCGACGCTGGTTCGGCGACAAGGATCGCCCGATCGACGCGGTCGTCATCCAGGACATCGTGCTCGACGATCATGACCATCACACCGTCGGATGGGCGCTGGTGGAAGTCACATTCCCGGAAGGCGCGCCCGCCCTCTACACCCTCCCGTTCGCGCTGGCAGACGAGGACGATCCGGCGGCGTTGGCCTTCCTGCCGGAGCATCGGGTGTTTCTCACCGACGGCGCGGACAATCAGGCGTTCGCGGGATGGTGGCTTCGCCTGCTTGCCAAAGGTCGCGACCTGCCGACGCGCGCCGGAAGGCTCGCGTTCGCGCCAACTCCAGGTCTCGCCGCCGTGCTGGAGCGTGCGCTGGGCGCGGGTGGCCGCCCGCTCGGGGCAGAGCAGAGCAACAGCGCCATCCGCTACGACGATGCAGCCCTCATCAAGTTTTTTCGCAAGGCCGCGCCGGGGATCAATCCGGACATTGAAATCGGCCTGCAACTCTGGGAAGAGACTGCCTTCCGCAACATCCCCGAGCCACTGGGCGTCGTCATCTGGCATGGTCCGACCGGCGCCATGCCGGTCTCGTTTGCCCAGCGCTGGACGGAGAATGAGGGCGACGGCTGGTCCTGGACCCTCAGGGCACTGGACGGCTGGCTTGGCGGCCCCGGGCCCGCCGCCTCCCGCCGCTCGGTGCTGGACGGCATTCGCTCCCTCGGGCGGCGGACCGGGGAATTGCATCGCTCGCTTGCCGCCTGCGCAGGGCCGGATTTCTCGCCGCATCCGGTTACTGCCCGCGAGTTCAGCCGATTGACCGCCCACGCCCTCGAAAACCTCGACCTGACCCTTCAGGCTATCCGGGACGCCGGGAGGCTCGATGAACGCGCCGCGCCGCTCGCGGTCTCGGCGCTCCGGCGCGAAGACGAGCTTCGCGCGCGACTCGCGGGCATGGACGCACTCGAGGGCACCGCAGCCATTCGCGTGCACGGCGACTACCACCTCGGGCAAGTGCTGCGAACGCCGGAGGAGGACTGGGTCATCCTCGATTTCGAGGGGGAACCCGCCCGCCCGGCCGATGAACGCCGACTCCGTCAACCCGCCCTGAAGGATGTCGGCGGCATGCTCCGCTCCCTCGCCTATGCGCGCGGCGCAGCGCTCGACGCCGTGGCATCCCGCGGCGCGGCGCTCCCGCCGGATACGCTCGATACCTGGGAAACCGACGCCCGCCGCGCCTTCATCGAGTCCTATCGCGCTGCGATACGGGCCGGCTCGCCCGACATCGTGCCGCTCTCCGATCGCTCATTCGCCCGCGCCCTCGATGCCTGGGAATTGGACAAGGCGCTCTACGAGGTCCGCTACGAACTCGCGAACCGGCCCTCGTGGGCAGCGTTGCCTCTGGCCGCCCTCGCAGGGCCACCCCTGCGCTGAACCAGTCGATGGAACATGCGAAAGGCCGCCGGAGTTTTCCGGCGGCCCGTCGAACTTCGTGCGCAATCGTCTTGCCTGCTCAGGCGACCGGCGTCATCAATCCCGGCGGAAGCACCTGACCCTGCCGATCGGCCCAGTCGCGGTAGTCGATATCCGGGAACGGGTTGTCGAGATGCTCGATCTCCTCGAGGAAGGTGATCTGGCCCTCATGCAACTCGATGCCCGGTTCCGCGATGTCGGCAAGGCCCGTAAACCGCTCAAGATGGCTGGTGAACCGCTCGATCGCGTACTCCTTTGCCTGAAGGGTCGTCACCAGAAACGGCCAGTCACTGGACTGGAGCAACAGCAGTTCGCGGGCGATCTGATTCAACAGACGACGGCGCGGCCCCTGGGCATCCGGGTTTTCGGACACAAGCCGCTCCATCCGGGCCTCCGCGCCATGAATGAGAGGCCACATCCACTCGGTATCCGGGTTCTTCCAGGTCGAGAAATCCCCATTATTGCCCCAGCTCGTCTCGGGCAGCGACAGCACCTTGTCCGGAGGGTGCTGCTCGACAATCGCCGAGGCTGTGGACAACTCGACCACCGGGCTGCCGGCAAGCCCCCGCAGGACCTCCTTCAGCCAATCGACGCCCTCGAACCACCAGTGACCAAAGAGTTCGGTATCGTAGGCTGCGGATATGACGCCGAATTTGCCGGTGCTTGCCGCGTAGTTCCCGAGGACGTCTTCCACGAGCCAGACGTAATGTGCAGCGTGATCGCGGACTCGTTCCTGCGCCTTCGTCGGGTCGTAAAGTGGCTTGCCGCCCATGTCCAGTTCCCGGCCGCCTACGCGCCAGTAGTGCATGCCGCTGGTGGTGTCCTTCTTGTGAAACTCACGGTACCAGTGGTCTCCGGGATAGCCGAAGGTGGCGGACCAGACCTGCTGCCCGGTGCGCGGGTTACGCGCCAGCACCGCGACCTCGCCGGGAGCGTCTCCTACCCAGTAGGGGCGGAACGTCGTCCCGATCTCGCGGGGGGCATCCCACGGGCGCGGAATGAGACGGCCCCGCGCCTGGCCGGACGGCCCGCGTGGCGCTCCATCGGCCGAGCCGAGCGCATCTCCGCCCTCGACGGTATGCGTCTCGGAGAAGAAGACCTCGAGCCCTTCTTCTGCCAGGAATGACTCGATGCCCGGCCTGCGGATCGTGTGCCCGAGCTCCTCTGCCGGCTGCGCGCCGCGATAGGCGCACTCCGGCAACCAGACCGCGGTGGGAGCCGCCCCGAAGTGCCGCGCCGAGGTTTTGGCGCCGGTATGCAACTGGGCATGAATCGAGGAATCACGGGAAAGCAACGGAAGGAACCCGTGGGTCGCCGCGCACGTGGCGATGTCGAGGTTCCCGGATTCGCGCATCCGCCGGAACGCGCCGAGCAGATCGCCCTTGTACACGTCCCGGAAATCCGACAACGACCGCGCATACCATTGATGCTCGTGGCGGGCAAGATCGGCCATCTGCATGTCGCCAGCCGCGTCGAAGCGGTCGATGTCATTGGCGGCCCAGGAGGCTCGCTCGGCGGCGTAGATTTCGAAGTTGGCCCTGATGTCGGGATCGTTCAACTGCTCTGCGAGGATCGGCGTGATCCCGATGGTGAGTCTCCATTCGACGCCGTCCGCCGTCAATTCGTCGAGCGCACGGAGGATCGGGAGATAGGTCTCCGCGATCGCCTCGTGGACCCACTCCTCGCCATGTGGCCACATGCCTGCCTTGCGCGCATAGGGAAGATGGCTGTGGAGAACGAAGGTGAATGCGCCGGTTTGTGTCACAAGTCGATCCTTTCCGAGTCGATGCGGGCCAGGTTCGGAAGCTACGGGGCGTACGAGCTGAGCGATGCCGCCAAATCCGCCGGATCGCCCGGTCAGCGCTTCGGCATCTCTCGCAGCGTGTGCGCCGTATCCGGCGCGGTGTAATCGAATGGATCGTAGCCGACCGGACCACCCGGGGCGGGACGCCTGCCGTATATCGACGTCAAATCGCCAAGTCCGGCGCCGAGTCCCGGATGCAGCTGGTGCTGCAGGAATCTCCAACCCCAGTTTCCGATGCCCAGACCCGGTACATTCATCCGCGCCGAATCATCGAGCCGCATGACATCCTGGAGCGGGATGATCGCCTTCTCTGCGACCGAGGCGAGGGCAAGCCGGATGAAATCCCACGAAATGTCGCCACCATCTCGCCCCAGGTATCGCTGGACCCGCTCCCTTTCGTGCAACGGTATCGACGTGAACCAGCCAATCGTCGTCTGGTTGTCGTGGGTCGCGGGGTAGACGACACAGTCGCTGGAGTAGGTATGCGGAAGGTAGGCGTTGTTGGGATCGCCGCCGAACGCGAACTGGAGCACCTTCATCCCCGGCAACCCGAGTTCCTCCCGCAGCGCCGCGACATCCGGGGTGATGATCCCGAGGTCCTCGACGATGAACGGCAGCGCGCCGAGTTCCCGTTGCATAGCCTCGAAAACCGCCGCTCCGGGGCCGCGCTCCCACCAGCCGCCAGCAGCAGACTGGGCGTCTACTGGAACCGTCCACGCCGCGGCAAACCCGCGAAAATGATCGATCCTGACCAGGTCCACCATCTGCAGGGTGGCACGGATGCGGTCGATCCACCAGCGATAGCCGGTCTTCGCATGAGCGGACCAGCGGTAATGGGGGTTGCCCCATAACTGGCCCTGATCGGTGAATGCATCCGGTGGCACCCCGGCCACAACCTCGGGCCTGCCGCCCTCATCCAGCCGGAAGAGATGCTGGTTCGCCCACACGTCCGCGCTGTCGTGGGCCACGAAAATCGGCATGTCTCCAATGATTCGGATGTCCCGTTCGTTGGCATATCGGCGGAGTTCGGCCCATTGCCTGCGCACCTGATGCTGGACAAACTCGTGAAAGCCGATTTCGAACGCGAGGTCCTTTCGTGCCCGACTCAGCGCCGCGGCCTTCCGGTTCCGCAACTCCTCAGGCCAGACCAGCCAGCCCTCGCCGTTCCGTGATTCCTTGATTGCCATGAACAGGGCATAGTCGGCAAGCCACCCCGACTCTTCTCCACGGAACTGCTCGAATGAGGCCCGCTGGTCCCCGCTCGCGTTCGCATCGAAGGTGGCCCACGCGCGACGGAGCAGAGGCGTTTTCCAGGCTTCGACCGCGCCGAAGTCGACGACATGATCCGGGAACGAGGGGGGATGCTGCAGAGCCGCCGAATCGAGCCAACCGTCTCCGGCCAGCCATGCGAGCGAAACCAGCATCGGGCTGGCGGCAAAGGCCGAGGGAGAGGCGTACGGGGAATTGCCCGGCCCGGGCGGGTTGAGCGGCAGCACCTGCCACAACCGCTGCCCGGCGGTCGCGAGCCAGTCGACAAAGCGAAACGCGCTCTCGCCAATCTCCCCGATGCCAAACGCCCCGGGAAACGAGGTCGGGTGACAGAGCACGCCGCTCGCCCGATCAACCAATGCGTCCTCCTCCATCTGCTGCAGTGCTGGACATCACGCGCAATCTTGTGCGAAATGCCATCGGTCATGGTCGCACGGCTCGGGCCGCGAAACATTGACATCAGGAAACAAAAAAACGGCCCGCGGGTTGGACCCGCGAGCCGTCTTGCCGGTCACCCCAGGAACGGTCAGGCCTCGGTCTCGGCCGTCTCGACCTCGGCCGCGCCGTCACCCTCGCCATCGGGGCGGCGCTTCTGGGAATCGATCTCGGCGGCGCGGGCCGCGAGGCGCGCCTGACGCTTCGACGGCTTGCCCGACGAAACCGCCGCATTCTCCATCTTCTTCATGAACCGCTCGACCTGACCGGCAGTGTCGACGATACGCTGCTCCCCCGTGTAGAAGGGGTGGCACACGTTGCAAAGGTCGGTGCGGAGCGTCGGACGGGTCGACCGCGTCTGCCAGCTGTTGCCGCAGGCGCAGGTGACGGTGGACTCGACGTACTTCGGGTGGATTCCCGCCTTCATAGAATGACTCCAGTCGGCCCGTTCATCGGCCATTTCCATCGGCCGCGGGCTTCGATTGCGTATCGGATAACTAGTCGGCCGCAGCGGTGCTTTCTGTCGCGTTCAGATCCCAGATCGTCCAGCCGGAGGACTCGTGCCTGCTCTTGAGCAGACCCTTGCCGCCACCGATCGGGTAGACATCCGGCGGGTACACGCTGATCCGGCGCTTGGCGCGGCTGACCGGCTCGAAGCAGACGACGCCGTCGATCTTGGCGTAGATCGTGTGATCCTTGCCAATGCCGACGTTGTTGCCAACCCAGAACTCGGTGCCCCGCTGGCGGACGATGATGGTGCCGGAGCGGACGAGTTGCCCATCCGAACGCTTCACGCCCAGCCGCTGCGACTGCGAATCACGGCCGTTTCGGCTGGAGCCTACGCCTTTCTTGTGAGCCATGAGTGGTGATCCTTCCCCTGATTTGACGCAAGGTCAACCGTCAGGCGTTGATGCCAGTGATGTTCAGCCGGGTCAGGCTTTGCCGGTGGCCGGTGCGGCGGCGGTAGCCCTTCTTGGCCTTGTACTTGAAGACGACGATCTTGGCGCCGCGATAGGT
Organism: uncultured Chloroflexota bacterium; assembly: GCA_903864575.1. Lineage (GTDB taxonomy): Bacteria > Chloroflexota > Chloroflexia > Thermomicrobiales > UBA6265 > CADCWF01. The sequence goes on along the minus strand of CAIPGK010000167.1, from coordinate 516 downwards.
CTCCTCGACCGTCGCGGTAACCGAAGCGCCGGAAACAGTCGGAGCCCCGACCGTGGTCGAGCCGCCGCCACCGACCAGGAGCACCCGGTCGAATGTCACGGAACCGCCCGCTTCCACGTCGAGCTTTTCGACCGACAGGCGGTCTCCGACGCTCACGCGGTACTGCTTGCCGCCGGTCTCGATGATCGCGTACGGGGAGAGGGGAGCAGCAAGGCTGTCCACCTTCGCCTTCTTTGTGGTCGTGTTCTCGCTCATCTCACGTCCCATTATGTGCATCGACCGGGGACCGGAGCTTCGATGCCGCGCAACATGATGGCGGGAGACACGGCCCCCGCGACGCGGTACTCTACCACGCAGGGGGATCGTGTGTGGAGGGTTCGTTCCCATGTCCCATCCAACCCCCGGCGAGTCCACGGCCGACCGCGTGGCGTCGATCCGCGTTTCACATCAGCTGGCGCAGCTTCGCGAGCGTTTCGGCGACCGCTACGACGATCTCCAATGGGCCGCCATCGGGCG
>CAIPGK010000166.1 GCA_903864575.1 uncultured Chloroflexota bacterium | reverse complement strand
GGAGACCGGCCGGTCCCGGTCATGCCGGCGACGTGGCGATCCCGGACACCACGCCGTGGGCCGGGATCGCGTCGGCGGGGATCGCGCCAGAGCGGTTGCAAAAACGTCCGTCATCCCGACGACGGAGGGATCTCGTGGATCCGGGCGTGCCCGACAGATTCATCCTTCGTCGGGATGACGACAGGATATTCGGCAACGGCGCTATGGCTGGAAACCGACTCCGGTGTGCTGCTGGGAGCCGCCGACGTCGGGAAGATCGAGACCGGGGAGCGCCCATTCGCCGGTGAAGGGAATGGCGTGGCGGTCCCAGTTGCCGCCGTCGTTCGTCTCCCAGAGGGCGAGGTGGACGTGGGGGGTCTCGCGGTAGCCCATGCCGCCGGGCGGGGAGATCGTGCCGAGGAAGCCGCCCTGCGCGATCGGCGAGCCGTCGGCGAGCGCGTCGCTGAGGGTCACGTGAAAGAGCGCGACGGCGTAACCGTTGCCGAGGTCGATGGAGACGCCGCCCGTTCCGGGATCGGTCCAGCGGACGGTGCCGGCGGCGGGGGCGTAGACCTCCTGGCCGGCGGTGTCGCCGTCCTCCTTCACGAGGTCGAGGGAGTACTTGTACTGCCAGTTGGCGTCGCTGTTGACGTGGCTGGTGCCGTTGTAGCCCTGGAGGATGGACCACGACCCGCCGCGGACGGGCCAGGCGAGACCGGAGAAGCGGGCGGGTTCGGTTGCGGAATCGGCGGGGGCCGAGGTGGCGGGGGCGTCGCTGGATGCCGGGGGCGGCGCATCGGCCGGGGCGGGGGCGCGGTTGCCATCGCCCTCGAAGGCAAGGAACGCGCCGGAGACCCAGCCGGTCTGGCCGTTCCACGTAACTTCATAGAAGCCCTGACGCGGGCCAGCGGTGGGGGTCACGGTGGAGCCTGCCGGGATCCAGTCGAGCGCGGCGGCGTTCGGGCTGGGGTTCTCCTTGAGTTCGGCGTCCTCGACGAGGGTAGCGACGCCCTGGCGGGTGGCGCGCTGTTCGGTGTCGATCGTCTGCGCCTGCACCGTGCCGCCGGGGGCGAGGTACTGCTCAGCGATGAAGCCATCGGTGCCGTTGTACCAGACCGGGGTCCAGCCGTAGGCCGGTTCGCCGGTGACGACGACCTCGCTGCCCGCCGGGAGGACGCGCAGGACCTCGGCCTCCGGGGCGGGGGCGGCGCGGAGGTTCACGAGGTCGATGACCGCGGCGGACTGGCCCGCGGGAATGGCGTTCGGGTCGCCGATGATGCTGCTGTCGTTGGCGATCGGGGCATCCGCGGTCGATTGGCCGTCCGCGCCGGAGGCGTCGTCGGTGACGGCCACCGGTTGTTCGGCGATGAACTGGGCCTCGGAGGTCTGGCCATCCGCGCCGGAAGCGTCGTTGACGACCGGGGGCGGGGCGGCCTGCTGATCCTGCCGGGCGGGTTGCTGGCCGTTGTCGTAGGAGGCATCGTCGACGCCGTCGGCGCTGATGGTGGTGGAGCCGTCGCCGGCGACGTTGGTGGTGATGGTTCCGGGGACGGCGCTGGTGCCGGAGTCGCCGGAGCGGCCGGCATGGGGGCCGGGGCCGGGATCGTTGGAGATGCCGTCGTTGGTGGTGATGCTGGTGGTGGTGCCGGTGGCCATGAGGTAGTCGCCGGCCATGTAGCCCTCGAGGCCGTCGATGGCGACGCCGTACCAGACGGTCCCATCCTCGGCGTAGATGGGGCCGTCGAAAATGGAGGCGATGGCGCCGTCGGCGAAGACCTCGAGGATGGCGGCGTCGTAGCCGGGGCCCTCGCGAAGGGAGACGCCGTCGCCGCCGGTGTTGCCGACGATGGCGGTGTCGCCCGGAGCAAGGGACGCCTGCTGGGCGACGGCAGGGGTGGCGTGCAGGATCGAGGCGGTCCCGGCGAGCGAGAGCGCGAGGACGAGGCTGGCGGACGCAGCCAGCAGGCGCGGGGAAACACGGAACACGGGCATGGGGTTGGACCCTCCCTCCAGGGCGCCGTGGCGGCCGCCAATCCCGCAGGAGGCCGCACTGGCGAGCAGAACCGGGGTGGCGGAACCCGGCCGCGGAGAGCGCCGCGGCCGGGCAGGCCATCCGTCCGGCAACGCCGCCCCTCACGGCGGGCGCGCCGGCTCTGGGTGCTGTAACGCACAAACGGGCGATCCGGATTCACGCCGGGAAAAAGAGGGGACCACGGGCAGGAAGGAGCAGGCCGCGCGAGAGG
>CAIPGK010000165.1 GCA_903864575.1 uncultured Chloroflexota bacterium | reverse complement strand
GCGGCCTTACCCTTGAGCGCGGCCAGCGACTGGTTGCCGGTGGCTTCGATCTTCTGGTCCAGCAGTTTGTCGACGAGGGCGTCGACGCGGGAGACGAAGAAGCTGGCGACCGAGGCGATGCCGGACACCGGCTTGCCCGCGGCTGCCCGGCGCTCGAGTCCCTCGATGTAGGCGAGGGCGACCCGCTCGTAGGCCTCGAGGCTGAAGAGCAGGGTGACGTTGATGTTGATGCCCTCGGCGATCATGTCGGCGATCACCGGGGAGCCCTCGACGGTCCCGGGAATCTTGATCATCACGTTGGGCCGGTTGACGGCGTTCCAGAGCGCGAGGGCCTCGCGGCGGGTGCGCTCGGCGTCGCGGGCCGCGCCGGGGGAAACCTCGATGGAAACGAAGCCGTCCTTGCCGCCACTGGTTTCGTAGAGGGGCAGGAAGAGATCGCAGGTGTTGCGGATGTCTTCGACCGCGACGGTCTCGAAGATTTCCGCGGCACCCTTGCCCTGCGCGGCGAGGCGCTGCACGTCCTCGTCGTAGGCGGTTCCGGAGGCGATCGCCTTCTCGAAAATGCTGGGGTTGCTGGTCAATCCGCGAATGCCGGTGTCGATGATCCGCTGGATCTCGCCCGACCGGATCATGTCCCGCGAAATGTCATCCTGCCAGACCGACTGGCCCTGTTCATGCAGTTGCCTGATGCGCGCGTCCATGAGCTGTCTCCTTGTGTGGACTTCCGGGTATCGGGTGAGGGGTATCGGGTACGGGGGGAGATGCCTCTAGCCCGATGCCCGATGCCTGACACCTGGTATCCCGTCTACTCTGCCGCGATCGTCGGGTCGACCTCGTGCTCGAGGTCGTGCTGGCCGAGAAGGTGGAGCGCGGTCGCCGCGACCCGCTCCTTCGTGAAACCGAAGTGCTTGAGCACCTGGCCGCCCGGGCCGGATGCGCCGAACGAATCGATGCCGACTTGCGCGCCGTTGCCGCCGGTGTACTTCTGCCAGCCGGTGGTGACGCCCGCCTCGACCGAGACGCGCGGCGTGCCGTCTGGGCCGAGCACCGAGCGGCGGTAGTCGGCGGACTGCCGGTCGAACAGGTCCCACGAGGGGAGGCTGACGACACGGGCGCGGAAGCCCTTCCCGGCGAGGATGGTCTTCGCGCCGAGGCAGAGATCGACCTCGGAACCTGCGCCGATCAGCACCACGTCCGGGTCGCCCTCGCTGTCGGTCAGGATGTAACCGCCCTTGAACAGGTCGCCGCGGGCGTCTGCCTGGTCAAGCACCGGCAGATCCTGCCGGGAGAGGACGAGACAGGTCGGGCCGGTGGCGGTCAGGGCGGCGCGCCACGCGTCGGCGGTCTCGTTGCCGTCCGCCGGGCGGATGACCGAGAGCCCGGGGATCAGGCGCAGGCTCATGGTCTGCTCGACCGGCTCGTGCGTCGGGCCGTCCTCGCCGACCGCGATCGAGTCGTGCGTGAAGACAAAGATGGACTTGAGACCCGAGAGCGAGGCGAGGCGGATGGCGGGCCGGAGGTAGTCGCTGAAGACGTGGAAGGTCGCGCCGAAGGGGATCACGCCGCCGTGCGCGGCCATTCCGTTGACCGCGCTTCCCATCGCGTGCTCGCGGATGCCGAAGTGGATGTTGCGTCCGGCATAGCCCCACTCTCCGCCCATCATGCCCGCCTGCGCGCGCGGGTCGGGCGTGCCGTGCGGATTCTCGAAGTCGCCTGCGCCCTTCATGCCGGTGAGAGTGGAGGGGTTCAGGTCGGCGCTGCCGCCGATGAAGGTCGGGACCTTCGGGAAGAATTTCGCGATGACGTCCCCGGAGGCCTTGCGGGTGGAGACCTTGCCGCCGACCTCCCAGACCGGGATGTCGCTGTCCCAGCCGGCGGGGAGGGAGCCTGCCCACGCATCGGCGAGTTCCTTCGCCTCGGCGGGGTAGGCAGCGGCGTAGGCGTCCCAGCGGGTCTTCCATGCCGACTCGGCGGCCGCGCCGCGGGCGAGCGCGCCGCGCCAGTGGGCGAGGGCGTCCGCGTCGACCGCGAACGGCTCGGCGGCGAGCCCGAGGGCCTCCTTCGCGGCGGCCGCGCCCTCGGCGCCCAACGGGGAGCCGTGGACGGAGGCTGTGCCCTGCTTCGGCGCGCCGAAGCCGATGATGGTGCGGCACACAACAAGACTCGGGCGAGCTGCGTCGGCCTGGGCGGCGGCGATGGCTCCGCGGACGGCTTCGAAATCCATGCCGTCGACATGGATGACCTGCCAGCCGTAGGACTCGAAGCGCTTCCCGACATCCTCGGACATGGAAAGGCCGAGCGCCCCGGCGAGGCTGATCTCGTTGGCGTCGTACAGGTAGATCAGCTTGCCGAGACCGAGGTGCCCGGCGAGGCTGGCGGCCTCGGCGCAGACGCCTTCCTGCACGTCGCCATCGGTGACGATGCCATAGGTGGAGTGATTGATGACCTCGTGGCCGGGGCGGTTGTAGGTTGCGGCGAGGAAGGCCTCGGCGATGGCCATGCCGACGCCATTGGCGAACCCCTGGCCGAGCGGGCCGGTCGTCACCTCGACGCCGGCGGTGTGGCCGCGCTCCGGGTGGCCGGGCGTGCGGCTGCCGAGCTGGCGGAAGTTCCGCAGGTCGTCCAGCGAGACGTCATAGCCGGTGAGGTGAAGGAGGGCGTAGAGGAGCATCGAGCCGTGGCCGCCGGAGAGGACGAAGCGGTCGCGGTCGGGCCACGCCGGATCGGCAGGGTTGTGCTTGAGCGAGCCATCCCAGAGGGCGAAGGCCATGGGAGCTGCGCCACGCGGCATGCCGGGGTGGCCGGCGTTTGCGGCCTGGATGGCGTCGATGGCGAGTCCGCGGATGGCGTTGACGGCGCGGGTTTCCAGCGACTGGTCGGTGGCGACGGCCAAGGGGAACCTCCCTGAGGGACGAATGAGCGCCAGCGCGGCGCGGCGAACCGGATTCAAACGGTGATTATCCCACTAATCCGGGTGACAGGTCACAACGGAACGACACCTACTCAGTGGTGCAGAGAGTACAGGCACCTTCTGCCCCGAGCCGGGAGCAATCGCCTCTCAAGCGCTTGCCCCTGGTTCTTCATGGATGTGAATCGCGATCGTTCGCGCTCCGTGGCGACTGACCGGTGGAGCTACCCTCGGCATCCAGCGTGCGATCGTCGGCTGTAGCGCAACCCAACCCATTCGGATACCCTGCCGCCCTGCATGGCCGCTGATCGATCGGGGGGCGCGGGGAATCCATGATCGCCATTCGACAGGCGCAGAAGGAGGGGTTGCTGCGCTGGTCCAACTGGCCGCAGAACCTCGTTGCGGGGCTGATCGTGGGGGTGGTCGCGCTGCCGCTCTCGATGGCCTTCGCCATCGCCAGCGGCGTCACCCCGCAGATGGGGCTCTACACCGCCATCATCGCCGCGATCATCGTTTCGCTGTTCGGCGGCAGCCTCGTCCAGATCGCCGGGCCGACCGGGGCGTTCATCGTCATCCTCGCCGGAATCACCGCAAAGCATGGCGTCGATGGGCTCCAGATCGCCACGCTGATGGCCGGGGTGATCCTCGTCGCGATGGGGCTCGCGAAGTTCGGGGTGGTGCTGAAGTTCATTCCCGCGCCCGTCATCGTCGGGTTCACGGCGGGCATCGGGGTCATCATCTTCACCGGGCAGTGGCACAACTTCCTCGGGCTGCCCAAGCCGGAGGGGGAGCACTTCCACGAGAAGATGCTCTCGCTCGTCTCCACCATCGGGCTGATCCACTGGCCGACGGCGATCCTCGCGACCATCTGCCTTTTCTTCATCATCCTCACGCCGAGGATTCCGGGGATGAAGCGGGTTCCGGGGCCGCTGGTGGCGCTGTTGATCGGCACTGCCGTGGTGATGGTCGCCCATCCCGCCGGGGTCGCCACCATCGGCAGCCAGTTCGGGGGCATCCCGACCGGGCTGCCCCATTTTGCGCCGCCGCCGGTCACCTTCAGCCGGATCATCGAGTTGCTGATGCCCGCCTTCACCATCGCCATGCTCGGCGCGATCGAGTCGCTCCTCTCCGCGACGGTCGCCGATGGCATGGCCGGGACCCGGCACGATCCGAACCAGGAGTTGACCGGGCAGGGTGTGGCAAACGTCGCCTGCGCGCTGCTCGGCGGGTTCGCCGCCACCGGCGCCATCGCCCGCACCGCGACCAACATCCGCAATCATGGCAATTCGCCCATTGCCGGGGTGACCCATTCCGTGGTGCTGGTCGCCATCCTGCTGGCGCTGGCGCCGTTGGCGGCGAACATTCCGCTGGCCGCGCTTGCCGCGATCCTCTTCATCGTCGCCTGGAACATGAGCGAGGTGCGCCATGTGGTTTCGATGACCCGGCGCGCGCCGTTGGCCGATGTGGCGATCCTCTGGGTGACGCTGCTGCTGACCGTCTTCGCCGATCTCGTGGTCGCGGTGAATGTCGGCGTGATCCTCGCCACGCTGCACTTCCTGCGGCGGATGGCCGATTCGGTCGAGGTCGTCCGCCACGACGATCCGGGCCAGATGGCGGAGCTCGCGCACCTGCCCGCGGATACGCTGGTCTACCAGATCGAGGGGCCGCTCTTTTTTGCCGCGGTGGAGCCGTTCGAGCGGGCGCTGGCCGAGACGAACACCGACCCGGCGACGGTCATCATCCGCCTCGGCCGCGCGCCGTTCATGGACATCACCGGCCTGCAGGCGCTTCGCGACGCCATCGCGGATCTGCATCGGCGTGGCGTGCGGGTGATCGTCTGTGAGGCCAACGGGCGGGTGCGGCTGAAACTCGACCGGGCCGGGGTGCTGGACCTGATCGGCCCGGAGAACGCGCCGGACACGCTGGCGGAAGCGGTCGCGCTGGCGCGGGATCGAGCGCCGGCCGAGTCCTCGGCCTGAGGGGATCTCATCGCGCTCGTCAGGGTGAGGGATGGCCGGAGATGGTCGCGGGGTGGCGGATCGTCGTCGCGGTGACCTGCTCATGCCGTTGCCCGACGTGCGCTCCCCGACGTCGGTCTCTCAGATCCGGATGCTCTCCGGCGACGCTGCCCCGCTATCGGCGTTCGTGCGTGGGATCTGAACCGGAACCGGCAAGGGGGAAGGCAATCTCGGCCCGGCTCGCGTCCGGGCGATTCCCTGCAGCGCCTCGCGGCCTATCTCGATACCGTGTCCGCGATCACCGGCGAATTCGGGGGCAGGTGCTGGCGGTTCTCCCGGCAGCCGCCGGCTGGGCTCCAGACCCGGCGATCGAGCGGCGCCACCGTCACCCCGCGCCGGGTGGCTCTGAGATGGTCGCGACAATGAGCAGGGAGCCGAGAACGAGCACGGCCAGCACGACCACGGCGGCGGGGCGGCCGAGACCGAGCCAATCGGCGATGAGCGCCCAAAGCAGGGGGCCGACGATGGCGGCAGTGCGGGTGGTCATCGAAAAGAGGCCGAAGGTCTGGCCCATCTCGCGCGGGCGCGCGAGGGCGATGATCAGCGGCCGCTCCGAGGTGAGCGCGCTGCCGAAGGCGATGCCGACGAAGACCATCGCCAACCAGTAGGCCGAGGTGGGCAACGCCAGCAGCGGCGTCGCCGCCATCAGGCCCAGCCCGACGATCCAGGTCGCCAGCGCAACGATCAGGCCAGAGCGGTAGCCGATACGGTCGGTCACGCGACCCCAGGCGATGGCGCTGACCGCGCCGATCACCGTCACCAGCATGATCGTCAGTCGCGTTTTCGGACGGTCCAGCCCGACCGCCGCCGAGGCGTAGATCGCGCCGAAAGCAACGATGGTGGTGGAGGCGGTAGCGTAGAGCAGGCGCGCCAGCACGAGACGGCGCAACGCGGGATTGCCGTGTATGGGGGCGAGCAGCGACGCGACCCGTCCGTCCTGCGGCAGCAGGTCATCCTCGGGCCGGGTGATGGGCCGCTCGCGGACCCAGAGGAAGAGCGGCAGCGCGAGCAACGCGAACCCGAGCGCGCCCGCCTGAAACGCGCGCTCGACCGGGTGGCCGCCGCGGCTCACCATCGCCTCGATGAAGAGTCCGGCGAAACTGCCGATGTAGCCGAGCGCGATGCCGACGCCGCTGATCCTTCCCCGATTTTGCGGCGTTGAGACGTCAGGCAGCATGGATTCGTAGACGAGTTGTCCGCTGTGCATCCCCCAGATCGCCACCACGTACAGCGCGAGCACGGCAGGGATGGTCAGGAAGCCGAAGCAGGCCATCGCGATGATGCTGACCGCGGTGAGCGCCAGCAGGGGGATGACGCGGCGGTTGGTGCGGTCAACCATCATGCCGATCGGGAGCGCGCACAAAAGCGCGAGGGCTTCGGCGGTGCTCTTGGCGATGGCAAGCATCCCGTCGGCCCCGCCGCTGGCGTTGAACCAGAGCGGAAAGGTGCTGGTGATGACGATGATGGCGCCGATGGAATTGGCAAGGTCGAAAAGCGTCCAGCCGACCGCAGCGCGGCGGGATACCGCGCCGTACGTCGCTGGCTGACCTGTGACTGTTGCGGACTGAAGTGCCATCGAGCAGTACCCCCCGGCGATGCGTCCGACCGCGTTAGTGTGCCATGTTCCTGTCGCCATTGCTCGGCCTCCCGGCAACGATTTCATGTCCTGTGAGTGGCCATGCGGGGAAGCCCCGCAGTGCGCTGGCGCAATCCCGTATCCTGTCCCGGTCGCCGCCGGCCCCGGCCGCGCGGGAATGCCTGGGATTACCGTGTTCCGGAGGCCTGCATGGACGTCATTCCCCTTCAGCCTCGCGTCGTTCGCGGCGCGTGCCCGCACGATTGCCCGGATGGATGCGCCACGCTCGTGCATGTCGAGAACGGTCGGGCCGTGAAGTTCGAAGCGGACCCGGGCCATCCGATGACGCGCGGCTGGCTGTGCGCGAAGGTGCGGCCCTACCTCGAACGCGTCTACGACCCGGACCGCTTGCGGTACCCCCTGCGGCGGGCGGGCGCGAAAGGGGAGGACCGCTGGGAGCGCATCAGCTGGGAGGAGGCGGTCGCGGAGATCGCCGCGCGCTGGCAGGGGATCATCGACCGGCACGGCGCGGCGGCCATCCTGCCGTACTCATTCAGCGGAACCCTTGGGCTGGTGCAGATGACGGTCGCCAGCGAGCGCCTGTGGAACCGCATGGGCGCGAGCGGGCTGCAGCGCTCCATCTGCGGCGCGGCGGCGGAGTCGGCGGTCATCCACACGATGGGAGCGAAGCTGTCGGTCGGCGCGGAGGACGTGCCGCACAGCCGGATGATCCTGATCTGGGGTCACAACCCCGCCAGCACCAACCCGCACTTCATGCCCTTCCTGCAGGAGGCCCAGCGGAACGGCGCGTACCTTGTCGTCATCGATCCGCGCAAGACCACCACCGCCAACCGCGCCGATCTGCACCTGCAGCCGAAGCCGGCGACCGACGCCGCCCTCGCCCTTGGAATGATCGATGTGATCTTCAAGGATGGGCTGCACGACGAGGGGTGGCTCGACGCCAACACGACCGGCTGGCGCGACCTGCGCGACCGGGCCGCCGAGTATCCGCTGGACCGCGTCGCCGCGATCACCGGGATCGACGCCGCGGTCATCGCGGACCTTGCCCGCCGCTGGGCGGCGACGAAACCGGCCCTGCTGAAGTTCGCCGATGGCCTGCAGCGGCACCAGAACGGCGGGCAGACGATTCGCGCACTGCTTGCGCTGCCCGCGGTGACGGGTCAGATCGGGACGCGCGGCGGCGGCGTCTACTACTCCTCGGGCGGCTATGGCGCGTGGGACGGCGAGTCGGTCACGCATCGGTCGGAGTGCCCGCCGACCCCGCGGACGATCAACATGAACCGTCTCGGCGCGGCGCTGACCGGGGAGGCGACCGACCCGGCTGTGATGTCGCTGTTCGTCTTCGGGGCGAACCCGGTGGCCGCCAGCCCGAACTCGGCGAAGATCGTCGAGGGCCTGCTGCGGGAGGATCTGTTCACGGTCGTTCACGAGCAATTCATGACCGACACCGCGCGCTACGCAGACATCGTGCTTCCGGCGACGACGCAACTCGAGCAGGCCGACATCCTCCGGCCGTACGGCAATCTCTCGATCGTCTGGAACGCGCCGGCGATCGATCCGATCGGCGAGTGCGTGTCGAACTGGGACGTGATGCGCCTGCTGGCGCGGGCGATGGGCTATGACGAAGCGTGGCTGCATGAGGACGCCGAGGCGGTCATTGACGGCATCCTCACGGCGAGCGCGCGGAAGAACCCGATGCTGGCAGGCATCACCCTCGACCGCCTGAAGCGGGAGGGTTGGGCGCCATATACCCTGCCCTCGCCGGAGTGGGTTCCCTTCAGCGACGGCGTTTTCCCCACACCGTCCGGCAGGATGGAGTTGCGCTGCGACCGGATGACGGGGCATGGCGTCGACCCGCTGCCGGACTGGACCGAACCCGCCGAGTTCCGAGATGCCCCGGACGGGATGCTGACCATGCTGACCGGAGCGCCCCACCACTTCGTGAGCACGAGCTTCGCCAACTGGCCGCGCCACGAGCGCAAGGAAGGCGCGCCCTTCGTCGAGATCCACCCGGAGGATGCGGCGGCGCGCGGGATCGTGGACGGTGACGAGGTGCGGGTCGAGAACGCCCGCGGTTGGTGCCGATTGCGGGCTGTCGTCACCGAGGACGTGCGTCCCGGCGTGCTGGTCTCGCCGAAGGGCCGGTGGGCCAGTC
>CAIPGK010000164.1 GCA_903864575.1 uncultured Chloroflexota bacterium | reverse complement strand
CTTGGCCCGGGACAACACCAGCACATCGCCCAGCGCCGCTTGCGGTGAGGCTATGCCAAACCGGTTCCAGCTTCGGGCCCACAGCGGCTTGGCCGGCGCGGCCTTGCCGGCGCGCTTGGCGATCAGCGCCATGAAGAGGCCGCACCAGGGCACGGCGTCGGATGAATAGGCCTTCGAGAGCCCGGCCTCTTTGGCCCAGTCCAGAATGACCGGGTTGTCGGCAGCGCCCGGCGTCTCGATCGTGCCGTAGAGCTGGCAGGCGGCGGCCACCATCCTGGGCAGCGGGCGCACCTCGTCGATCCAGCGATAGGCTGGAGGAAGCTGGGGCATCGATGTCTCCGGGGGTTAGCGGCCAGCCAGGCCTTTGAGGGTGGCGTAGATCACCGCCATCGCGGCCATCAGGGTCGACAGCCATTTGACGAACTTGACCACGCCCGTGGCGGTCTTCCAGGCCGAGACGAGGTCCTGAACGTCGGTGCGCAGCGCCTGGATATCGGCGCGCACCTCGGCCAGCTCCCGCTTCATCTCGGCATGATCGGTCTCTGGGCGAGGAGCGGCCACGGCCGCCGGCGACAGATCAGCGGACAAGGAGAATGATCCCAGAGCCGGTGCCAGTGAGGTCTGTCAGCCGCGGCCTGAAATACCGGTCCTGCGCGACCTCGACCCCGTCGATGACCACCTGACCTCGCGCGACGATCAGCCCCCAGCCGGCCGCCAGGGTGAACTCGCCGTCGATGGTCTGGCAGGCCACCTCCCGGTCGCCGGAATCGTTGCGCGACAGGCAGAACCACTCCGCGCCATCGGGTGCAAACACATTGATGGGTGATGTCCCTGAGAACCGCTTCATGAACCCGATGGGCTCGGGCTCGCGCAGCAGTACATCGCCGGTCTCGATCTCGGTACTTTCAAGCCGGCCCTGCAACAGCAGGACGCCGAGGGACCGCGCAGCCGAGCCGCGGGGAAAGGTCAGGGTCTCGCCGACGTCCAGCGTCACCCGATCTGCGTGGCAGACGCTGTAACGGTAGCTGACGTTTTTCATCACAGTTCCTCCGGCTGATCGTGCAGTTCCAGTTCGACCCGGACGCCGTCGATCTCGCCGATCCGCCTGCGCGGCGGACGGGGTTCAATCGGGGCTTCTGGCACGGGGTCTTGCGCCTGCGGGTCCGCAGGTGTGGGTGTGGTTTCATCGGCCATAGGGGAACCCGTCAGTTCAGGGAGACGCTCGAGGTCAGGCCATCGCTGGGACCAAACAGGGTCGGGCCAGGGGCGGCCGGGAAGAGCGTGAATGTGGTCTCGTTATTGGCGCCGTCGTACCCGGGTGGCTCGATGGTTCCATCGACAGTGGAGCCATTGATCGTCAGTCCGTTGACGAAGCCTGCGGGCTGATTGCCCGAGACGATGACCGTGTAGGTCCTCGCCTCGTTAGGGGCGAAGCCATAGGAATAGACCGCTTTCACGCTCGCCCCATTTAACAGGGCCGGCATGGGGGAGATGGACCCGAAGTCCACATAGAGCCCGACCGAGGCGTCGTAGCCGTAGTAGTAGACGGACAGCTTGTCGCTCTCGACATGGCTGCCTCGGGTCACCGTGAGGCTTGCGCCGCCCGCACCCAACAGCATGCCCATGATCCCGCTCATCAGCTGACCCCGGCGCCGGAGATGAACCAGGTATCGGTTCCGACCTTGAGCAGGGTCGCGACGCCCCGGACCGCAATCGTGCGGTTGCCGGTGTTGCTGCTGCCGGCCTGATAGAGGGTGACGCCGGCCGCGGAGAGGGAGATCGGCGATGTGCCAGCATTGACGATGGTGATGGCTGCACCGATGGCGAAGGCCACCGCCGCATTGGTCGGCAGGGTGATGGTCTGGGCTCCAGCGTTGGCGCTGAAGATGTGTTTGCCGACATCGACGAGGCTGAGCGTATAGGCGCCGTTCTGGGCGTTCTGCGGTACCTCGCGATAGCCGATGGCATAGCTTGTCCCGGCGCTGTCCCTGACGGTAGAGGCCGACGCCATGGCGGTCAGGGTCTTGTTCGTCAGGGTCTGGGCATCGGTGGTGCCGACAGCGACGCCGGCCGGGGCGGCCTTGGTCGCCCATTGATCGAGGACGGCGCTATAGCCCTGGACCTGGGCGCCGATCACGAGGCCAAGGTTGATGCGAGCATCGGGCGCTGTTGCAGCGCCGGTGCCGCCGTTGGTGACGGCCGCCTGGCCGGTCAGCTTGGCAGCGGCCAGAGAGGTGATCCAGGCCGGGTCGGCGTAGGTGCCCGAGGTCAGCACCGAGTTGCCGCCCTGGCTGGGGGCGCTAAGGGCCACGGTCCAGGCCGCGATCGTTCCGCTACCGCTGGTCAGGCCGGCATTGACCACCAGAGCGCCGGTGCCGCTCGTATAGGCGGTGATCTGGCCGTGCATCCAGTTGGCGGGACT
>CAIPGK010000163.1 GCA_903864575.1 uncultured Chloroflexota bacterium | reverse complement strand
CGCCGGCACGGGTGGCGCCGAAGCAGGCGCCATGTCGATGAGCTCACGTTGGCCCGTTCCCGTTGCGATGGGGGGAGGTGGTTTCGTGCGTCAAGGAAGACTCGCGCGCGTTGCTGCGGGGCGGCGGGGGAGGCGTTCGAGGGGGCATCGGCGATCGTGCGCCGGGGGTTGCATGGGGCGGGGGCGGGTGCTATTCTATGGGCGGGTCCAGTAAATCGGTAGACAATCAGACTATGGACCTGAGACCGGAGCAGAACGGAGCGAATCCGTGAGGCGCCGGGCGAGAAGGAACCAATTGCATACTCCAGAGTGACGGCGGGCGCGCCACCCTCCCTGCGACGCCCCCCTCCTCCGCCCTCCCCCGAAGCCCCGGCATTTGCCGGGGCTTCGGCGTTGTTGCGCGTTCGGTTGTGGGCCCCTCCCCAAGTCCTGTGGTGCTGCGGCGGGGGAGGGCGCTAGATGATGCCTGCGGGGAGGCGGCAGATGACGGTGTAGGCGGGATCGTAGACGTTGGCGATCTCGTAGCGGACGGCCTGGCCGAGGATGTGGCTGATGGCGACGCCGTCGTGGCCGTCCTCGGCGAGCCAGCGGGACATTTCGGTGGTGGCGTGCTGGAGGGCCTGGTCGAGGGGGCGGGCGTTGCCGACGGTGAAGCGGCCGTTACCATCCTCGCCGCGGGGCCAGGCGATGGGCCAGCGCTTGCGAAGGGAGAGGGTGACGGTCATGAGGCAGGAGGTTTCGACGCCGGTGCCGGAGATCTCGCCGTCGCCCTGGAGGGCGTGGCCGTCGCCGAGGAAGAAGAGGGCGCCGGGGACGGCGACGGGGAACCAGACGGTGGTTCCGGGCTTGAAGCCGCGCCAGTCCATGTTGCCGCCGTGGGGGCCGGAGGTCGCGGTGGAGATGGCCTCGTCGCCGGCGGGGGCGACGCCGAAGCAGCCGATCATGGGGTCGCAGGGGAGGGACCAGCCGGCGAGGGAGGCTGGGGGGTCCTGGGGGGAGACGCGGCGGGTGGTGCGGTCGATGGACCAGGTGGATTTGGCGCGGTCGGGGAGGGTGGGGACGTATGCGGGGTCGACGACGTTGTGGGCGAGGGAGGAGCGGGTCCAGCCGGTGTTTCTGGTGAGGGCGATGTCGACGATGGAGACGCCGAGGGCGTCGCCGGGTTCGGCGCCGTCGAGGGCGATGGGGCCGGACATGGGGTTGGGTTCGGGGGCGCGGCGGGTGTCGTTGGCGTCGTAGCCGTGGGCGTCGATGGTTTCGACGGTGATGGTGTCGCCGGGGTGGTTGGTGTTGGCGGGGGAGTGGGCGCCGAGGGTGTTGTGGAAGACGTGGGGATCGAGGTGGTGGTGGCGGGGCATGGGAGGCTCCGGGGCGAGGCGAGCGGGTGACCGTGGGGCGGGATTGTCGCACGGGGACGGGGGGTGGAGGGGTTGCGCGGGGGTGTTTCGTATAGTATGATAGCGATATACCGATAACGGCATATCGGCATTATGAGAAGATAAAGGCGAGGAGCGCATCATGGGATCGATCAGGAATCTGCTGGCGATGGTTGGCGGGAAGAGCGGCGGCCGGTTCAACCGGTACTACACCGATCTGGTGAACACCGGGGCTGGGTACCCGACGGCGGATGAGGTCCGGAAGGACATGATTCGGCACTACGAGTCGGTTGGCCGCCACGCCTGGACCGTTCGGTAGCGGCTGGTGAAGGGCAACCCGCAGCCACCAACACGCGAATGCGACTGACGCCCCCGGGAGAAATCCTGGGGGCGTTTGCTTATGGGTTTGGGTGATGAGGTTGCCGGGGGATACGACTCTGGCGGGTGCCGGGCCATCCGTCATCCCGAGGGGCGAGGGATATCCTCCGCCCCGGCATCCCGACGAGATCCCTCGTGCCTCGGGATGACGAGGAGGGAGCGGGGGGCCGGCTACTCGGCAGCAATTCCGAGGGCGCGTTCGAGGGCGATGATGCGGGACTGCTGGGACTGGATCAACGCCTGCTGCTCCTGGATGGCCTTGATGATGGGGGCGATGAACTCGTCGTAGCCGAGGGTGAGTTGCTCGTCGCCGCCGTTGACGGTGTGGTCCTGGAAGCCGCCGAAGTCGATGCCGGTCCGGGCGATGAGGGTCTGAACGTCCTGGGCGAGGAAGCCGTGGTGGAAGCGGGAGCGCTTGTGGGTGCCGTCGGCGTGGAGGTTGGCAAGCTTGACGGCGTCGAGCCAGGCGGCGCGGGCGGCGGGGTCGTCGGTGTCTGGGCGGTCGGGGCAGTAGTCGGAGCGGAGGTCGTAGCGGAAGTCGACGGGGGAGAGGGCGGAGATGAAGGCGAGGCCGAGGGAGGTGGGGCGGATGTCGGCCTTGTCGCGGGCGTCGGAGATGGAGTTGACGGTGCCGCCCTTGACGTAGGTGGTGGCGTTGCCGTCGCCGAGGATGACCTGGTTGTCGCCGGTGGCCTGGGCGTTGAAGCCGAGGCCGGTGACGTTGGTGTTGCCGGTTATCTGGCTGAGCGTGTAGGTGCCGAGGGCGGAGTTGGACGTGCCGGCGGCGATGTTGGTGAGCGCCTCCTTGCCGACGGCGGTGTTGCTGTGGCCGGAGGAGTTGCCCATGAGGGCATCCCTGCCGACCGCGGTGTTTTGCGTGCCGTTGCCGTTAAGGAGGGCATTCCAGCCGACCGCGGTGTTGCTGCTGCCGCTGGTGTTGCGGTAGAGGGCCTGCATGCCGACCGCGGTGTTGTAGTAGCCGCCGGTGTTGTAGTAGAGGGCGAATGCGCCGACGGCGGTGTTCTCAGGCCCGGCGATGTTGCTGCCGAGCGCGCGAGTTCCGAGGCCAGTGTTGTAGAGGCCGGCGGTGTTGGCGGCAAGGGCGTTGAAGCCGATCGCGGTGTTTTCGTGACCCGAGGAGTTGGCGAGGAGGGCGCTGCTGCCGACGGCGACGTTGTTGAAGCCGTCGGTGCTGGCGGTGAGGGCCTTGAAGCCGAAGGCGGTGTTTTGGGAACGGGTGGTGTTGGCGGCGAGGGCCTGGAAGCCGACGGCGGTGTTTTCGGCGCCGGTGGTGTTGGCGGCGAGGGCCTGGAAGCCGACGGCGGTGTTTTCGGCGCCGGTGGTGTTGGCGGTGAGCGCGCCGCTGCCGACGGCGATGTTGGAGTCGCCGGTGGTGCTGGCGGCGAGGGCCTGGTAGCCGAGGGCGGTGTTTCCCGCGCCGGTGGTGTTGCTGGCGAGGGCGTCGTAGCCGAGGGCGGCGTTGTCATTGCCGGTGGTGTTGGAGTTGAGGGCGTGGTGGCCGAGGGCGGCGTTGGCCTGGCCGGTGGTGTTGCTGGCGAGGGCTTCCGTGCCGACGGCGGAGTTGTCGGAGCCAGTGGTGTTGCTGAAGAGGGCGAAATAGCCGAGGGCAGCGTTGTCGGAGCCAGTGGTGTTGCTGCCGAGAGCGGCCTGACCGAGGGCGGAGTTGTTGGCGCCGGTGGTGTTGCTGGCGAGGGTCGTGTGGCCGAGGGCGGTGTTGTTGCCGGCGGTGGTGTTGGCGGCGAGGGCGCTGAAGCCGACGGCGGTGTTGTTCGCGCCGAGGGTGTTCGAGGAGAGCGCGCGGCTGCCGATGGCGGTGTTGTTGCCGGCGGTGGTGGTGGCGGCGAGGGCGTTGAAGCCGACGGCGGTGTTTTCGGCGCCGACGGTATTGGTGGCGAGCGCGGATG
>CAIPGK010000162.1 GCA_903864575.1 uncultured Chloroflexota bacterium | reverse complement strand
GGCGAGGGAAGAACCAGCGGCCCCTGCTTCGGCGGGGGCCGTCGGCGTTCCGGGGGTTGGCAGTGGGATGGACGCCCGCGCGGCGACGCAGGCAGCCACTGCGCCCGTCATGAATAATCCTGGCTCTCGGCGTAGTGCACACTCGCGACGCGCTGGAGGGCGTGGCGAAACTGGCGCGCCATGCTGGCGCGCTGGTGGTCCCGGACGAGATCCACGCGCCGCTCGTGCTGCCGGGCGCATCGTTTGTCCCCTCCCTTTCCGTGCCCGAGAGCGAGCCGGATACCGCTGTCGGCCTCGAAAGGATGGAACCTGGCTGGGTTCAAGGCGGCCCGAACCGACATCGCGTTCAGGTCCCACACCTCCGCCGCCGCATGCGCGACCGCATCGTTCCGGTCCGACACGAATCCGAGCACCTGTAGCCGGTCCGCATGCGCCTCCACCACCCCGGCGACCCGGTTGTAGACAAGGTCCGCCATGATCCGGTTCGCCACCGCCGCGTACTTCGGCGACGGGAACCGCCAGCCCGCCAACTCCGTCGTGGTACTCCCGCACCATCGCGCTGCTGGCTTCGACGCCGCGCCGGCGGCCCGTACGGGTCAGCAGCGGACAGGCCTCAAACACGCCGCGCTCGGTCGTTCCACCTGGAAATCGCCTCCCTTTCCTCAGCCACGCTTTCCTGTATGATCCATTACCTGACAGGCCTTCCCGATCTCACTGCCGAACGGGAACCACCAGGTGAGGGCGCCGACAATGGAACGGTACGATTACGTGATCGTGGGCGCGGGGTCGGCGGGTGCGACGCTTGCATCTCGCCTTTCCGAGAACCCGGACATCTCGGTTCTCCTGCTCGAGGCAGGTCCTGACTATCGCACCTCCGACCGTCCGCACGCGATGAAGGCGCCGAATCCGTTCGGTATCATCCGGGATGCCGAATTCAGCCAATTCCGGTACGACGACCTGAAGGCCCGCCCGAACGCCTACCAGGAGGAGCGCACCTATTGGCGCGGCCGGGGTGTCGGCGGCACGTCCGCCATGAACGGGCAAATCGCCATCAGGGGGATGCTGGAGGACTACGACGACTGGGCCGCGCAGGGAGCGATCGGGTGGTCGGGAACGGATTGTCTGCCGTATCTCAGGAAACTGGAAACGGACCTCGACTTCGGTGATCGACCCTACCACGGAGATTCCGGCCCGCTGCCCATCTACCGTGCTCCGCTCGACGCGTGGGGGCCGGTCGACCTCGCCATGCGGGAAGCGGCGCTCGACCTCGGCTACCCCTGGGCGGAGGACTGCAATGCGCCCGGCGCAACGGGCGTCTCCCCCTATCCGATCAACAGCATGAACGGGGAACGGGTTTCCACCAATGACGCCTACATCGAACCGGCGCGCAACCGCCCCAATCTCCGCATCATCGGCAACGCGACCGTCGACCATCTCTGCTTCGCCGACAATCGCTGCTTCGGCGTCCAGGCGCTGGTCGATGGCAAGCATCGCGAATTTCACGGACAGGAGGTCCTGCTGGCTGCAGGAGCCATTCACTCTCCCGCGATCCTGATGCGTTCCGGCGTCGGGCCCGCGGATGTCCTGCAGAACCTCGGCCTTCCGGTGCTCGCCGATCTTCCCGTCGGCCACAATCTCGTGGAGCACTCCGGGATCTGGCTCGGCGTCGCGGTCAAGCCCGAACATCAGGTGCCGGACGTCTCCTTCCGGCACACCAACTGCTGCGTCCGCTACTCCTCCGGCATGGACGGCGCGGGCGAGAACGACATGATCATGATCGCGATGAACCTTTCCAGCATGAGTGATCATGGACGGGCCGAGGGACTCATCATCGTCGACACCTTCCAGACCTTCTCCCGGGGATTCCTCCACATCACCTCTCCCGACGCCAGCGTGCAGCCCTATGTCGATCTCGGGATGCTCTCCGACCAGCGGGACCTGACGCGGATGCGGGATGGGTTCAAGCGGCTCTTCGCCGTCTCCCAGCACGATGCCTTCGCTCGCATCGCCGACCGGATTTATGGAACGGTGACCGGTGAAACGGTCTCCGTCGTCCCGAGCGACGCGGACATCGATCACTGGCTGCTGCATGAGATCACCGACGCCCAGCATCCTGTCGGGACGTGCCGGATGGGCGCACCGGACGATCCGCGCTCGGTGGTCGATCCCTCCTGCCGCGTGCTCGGGTTCTCGGGGCTGCGGGTGATCGACGCCTCGGTGATGCCGGAGAATCCGCGGGCAAACACCCATGTGACCACCGTCATGATCGCCGAGAAGATGGCGGACGAACTCAAGGGCATGCGCCCGTCCGCCTGACCGGATGCGACGGAATGACAAGCGAACGGGGTGGCCGGACTTCCGGCCACCCCGAATGCGGTTACCTGGCCGGCAGGTTCAGGCAGGACGAACCCGCTCCCCTGTTTCGGTTTCGAAGTAGAGTACGCGCTTCGGCACAAACGCGACCGAGGCGCGCTCTCCGTCCCGGAACTCGTCCGCCGGATCGGTGCTGACCTTCAGGGAAACGCCAGCGGCGAGATCCACGTTCACGTAGGTGACCGCGCCAACCGGTTCGACCAGGGAAATCGTCCCCTGCATGGCTCCTTCCCCGGTCCGGTTCAACCGGACATGTTCCGGCCTGATGCCGAGCGTCACCCCGGTCTCTCCCAGGGCAGTCATCCGGTCGGCGAGATGCCGAACGGCGCCGTCCCCGGAGACGAATTCGACGCCGCTGGCCCCCGGCCGAAGGGTTCCCTCGATCAGGTTCATTTTCGGGCTGCCGATGAAGCCGGCGACAAAGATGTTGACCGGATCGCCGTACACCTCGGTTGGCGTCGCGAACTGCTGGAGTTTGCCGCCCCGCATGATCGCGATCCGGTCGGAAAGCACCATCGCCTCTTCCTGATCGTGCGTCACGAAGATCGTGGTCGTCTCGAGTTCCTGTTGCAGCTTCTTGATTTCCGACCGGGTCGAGACGCGAAGCGCGGCGTCCAGATTCGACAATGGCTCGTCCATCAGGAACACCGACGGGTTACGCACGATGGCCCGGCCCAGCGCCACCCGCTGCCGCTGTCCGCCGGACAGTTGCCCCGGCCGGCGGTCGAGCATCGGGGAGAGACCGAGGAACTCCGCCACCCTCCGCACGCTCGACTGGATCTCCTGCTTCGGCGTCTTGCGCAGCTCGAGTCCGAACGCCATGTTGTCATAGACCGTCATGTGCGGATAGAGGGCGTAATCCTGGAAGACCATCGCGATGTCCCGGTTGCGAGGCGTGAGGTCGTTGACCACCCGGTCATCGAACACGATTTCCCCGCCGGTCGGGTCTTCCAGCCCTGCGATACAGCTGAGCGTCGTGCTCTTGCCGCAGCCGGATGGCCCGAGCAGGGTCACGAATTCCCCATCCTCGATCGTGAGGTTCAGGTCGCTTACCGCGACCACTCCCCCGAATTCCTTGTGCAGATTGTGAAGCGCCACGCGGGCCATGAGCACCACCCCGATCCAGCGTTACGCCTTGAGACGCGAGTCGATCGTCACCGGCTGCCGGGTCTCGATGGACCGCTCCATCGCCTCGATCATCGCCACGACCCGAAGGCCGTCCGCGGCCGTGATCGCCGGCTCGCCGCCGTCGAGCACGCAATCGACCATGTTGCGAAGCGCTCCCCACCACGTGTAGGGCAGCTTGAAGTAGGTCCAGAGCGATGGCCGGGCGTACATGTGCTTGCCGACCTGATCGGACGACAGCTCGAATCCGCCGTTGGCTCCATCCAGCTGGATGCGACCGTTGCTGCCGTTCAGGGTCAGCAGCGATTCGACGATGTGCGGGAAGGCCTCCGGCACGATCCAGGAGGTTTCGAACGTCGCGAAGCTGTCGTCGAACCGCACCATCGCCTGAATGGCGTCGTAGGCGTCGATCCCCTCGGACTTGAGGATCTTCTTCTCCCCGATGGCGTAGACCTCGTGCGCCTCCTGGCCGATGATCCAGCGGACAAGATCCATCGTATGGGCGAAGAGGAACCACTGCGGCCCGGAACGGCCGGCCCAGGAGAGCATCTTCCGCGGCACCCAAATGGTGTCGCTCGTCCGGGAGTAGGTCATCACCGGGTTGCCGATTTCCCCGGACTGCACGCTGTCCCGGATGTTCGTGTACGTCGGATTCCAGCGGTTGCCGAGGTTGACGGTCATCATCAGGTTCTTGCGATTCGCCAGGTTGACCATCCGGAGGGCTTCCTCCGTCACGGTCGCCAGCGGCTTCTCCACGACGATGTGCTTGCCCGCATCGAGCATCGCCAGCACCGGAGAGCAGTGGGCATGGTCCGGCGTGGCGACCGAAACGATCTCCGCCTCACTCTTGCCCACATCGTCCATGTCCGCAGTCCACGGCACCCCGAACCGCTCCCCCACCGCACGGGCGCGCTCCGGGTTCATGTCGCAGACCATCACCAGTTCGGCGCGCGGATTCTCGAAATAGGATTCGGCATGCTGCTCGCCGATCAGCCCCACCCCGATTACCGCCGCCTTCGCCTTGCGATCCGTCACGTCGTTCAGTCCTTTCTCATCGTCGTTCATGCCCGGGAACGCCCTGTCGGCGTCATCCCTTGATCGCCCCGGCAGTCATGCCGCGGAGCAGGTAGCGCTGGAAGAGCAACGTGATCAGCACCGGCGGGATGACCGCGAGTGCGCCCGCCGCAAAGAGCAACCCGGGGTTGTAGATACGCTGATCCGACACGAACTGCGCGATCCGGGTCGGGAGCGTCTGCGAATTCAAGGTGCTGGTGAGCAGGATGGCGTAGATGAACTCGTTCC
>CAIPGK010000161.1 GCA_903864575.1 uncultured Chloroflexota bacterium | reverse complement strand
GATCTTTTCGCAGCCAGCCCGTACAACATGTACCAAAACGACGGCATTCCGCCTGCGCCGATCTGCAACCCCGGGCTCGCCTCGCTGCAGGCCGTGCTCGATCCTGCGCAAACCGAGTTCATGTACTTCGTGGCCAAGGGAGATTCCGGCGAGCACGCGTTCGCCGCGACGTACGAGGAGCAGCAGGCGAACGTGGATGCTTACCTCAACAACGAAGGACAGTAATGTCCGCCGGATCGTCGGCATCATCGGCGATCCGGTCGCGCATTCGCTGTCGCCCGCGTTCCAGCAGCCTGCCCTCGATGCCGCCGGCATTCCCGCGACGTTCGAGAAATGGCACACCCCGTTGGCGGACCTGCCCACACGTGTAGCCGCCCTGCGGGCGCCCGAGGCTTTGGGCGCATGCGTCACCGTTCCGCACAAGATCAATGTGATGGCGATGATGGACGAAATCGCCGACAGCGGCCGGCTTGCCGGGGCGGTGAACACCATCGTCTCGCGGGACGGGCGGCTGATCGGCGAGAACACCGATCATCACGGGTTCCGCACATCGCTGGCCGAGACAGATCCGCTTGCCGGCACCCGTCCGGCGGTGGTGCTTGGGGCTGGAGGGGCGGCCCGCGCGGTGGTGCTGGCCCTGCGTGACCTGGGCGTGCCCTCGATCATGGTGGCGAACCGCAGGCCCGAGCGTGCGGCCGACCTTGCGGCCGATCTGCCGGGCGTACGGCTCGGGCTCACCGGCATCGATGAAGCGTCGCTGCGCGCCGCGTTGCCGGAGGCCGGGTTACTGGTCAACGCCACCTCGCTTGGCTGGCGCCCCGGGGAGACACCGCTCGACCTGAGCCTGCTCGATTTCATGCCCGATGGTTCGTTCGTGGCCGATCTGACCTACCGGGACACCGATTTGCTGCTGGCAGCGCGGGAGCGCGGGTTTGGCACGCTCGATGGGCTCGGAATGCTCGTCCACCAGGGAGCCCGGCAATTCACACTTTGGACCGGCCTTGAAGCGCCCCTTGAGGTGATGTGGGCTGCAGCGCTTGCCGCCCGTGCAGCAAAAGGCTAGAGCCCCCGGGGTCGGTTGTCCCGGCGATTCGCGTACCCGCCTCAGTTGGAATGAACGCGGCCACCGAACAGCAGGCCTGCGATCGCCGGGCGGCTGCTAGCGGCCGTCCAGATCAGCGCCTCGAAGAACGCGCAGTTCGGTCGCAGGGCTGTTGATTTCCGGCTGATGCATGTAGGCGACCCAAATTTCGTCGTCCGCCGCGATCGTGATGACGGACCGCGCCTGCAGTCCTTCTTCGGCGGGACTGAGCGAGACAGGCTCGGAACCGGTCGTCGAGCCCGCGGCAACTTCGACCGCGCCGATCTCGACGTTGCGATTGCGGCCGGCATTGAAGACGACGACGAGGGTGCCATCCTTCGTGAACGCCGCTGAGGGCATGTATCCGAAGTCCCCCGAGGCGATGTCCTGCGGGCCGCTCCATGTGGCCGCGCCAACGTCGAGGCGATACAGATCGAGGGCGTTGACCCCCTTGTCGAAGTCGCCTGAGACGAGGGCCAGGTTGCCATCCGCATCATGCGCGAGGTCGATGAGCCTGCCCCCGATGTCCCCCTCGCCTTCTCCATCGCTGATGATGGTTTGGGCGTCGCTCCACACCCCGGACCCATCGATGGGGCGAGTCGCCCACTGCACGGCAGTTGCGTTGCCGACGGTATCGGTTCCGGTACGCAGGTAGATCGACCATACCGCGACAAGGCGGTCGCCATTGGCCGCGACATGGGGCCATCCGGCGACCACGGTGTCATCCGGGCGCGCGAACACCTGCTCGGGCTGAGACCACGCGCCATTCACGAGATCGCTTGAGAAGAGGTCGCCGTTCGCGGGATGGGCCGCTCGGAGTTCGTCGGTGGCGAGTCGCTGGTCGCGCCAGAGAACGTGCACCCCACCATCCTTGTCGGTGGCAAGCGATGACATCATCTGGAAACCGGCGTTGGCGTCGGGCGCGATCGGAACCGGCTCCGACCAACCACCCGCGCCGTCCGAGTGGGTGTAGACGAGGGTGCTGGCAGGACCGCCGCCGGCAGGCGCATCGGAGTAAACGACGTGTACAACGCCGCTGGCATCCACCGCGGCCGTGGGGGCGAACTGGGTGTCGCTGCCGGGCATCGCGACCGCGGGTTGCCAGACCCGGGTTTCGGGATCGAAGCGGGCCGCGAAGATGCGGCGCGCGCCAAACCCCTGCTCGTCGCGAGCCTGCGCTCCGAAAAAGAGCCATGCACCTCCATCCGGGGTGGAGACGAACGCGGGAATCCAATCGACCAGGAGGTGGTACGGCTGGATCGCCACTCCGTCGTAGAGCCGGATGGTGTCATACGACGGTTGGGGACTCGCAGGGACAGCGAGCGCCTCCGGTTCGACCGCAGGCGTCGCCTCCTGAGCGAACGTTTGGAGGGATGGTCCCGCGAGCATGGCGACGATAAAGGCGACCGTTATGGTGCGGCGAAGCGACATGGCTAGGCACTCCAGGCGGGACCGGGTATCCGGCACCGGGCGGGGTTCGATCATGGGGCCGCGGCCAAGCCGGGTGCGGCAATATAGCCTGTTACCGACGCATCGTCGGCAAGGGCGACCGGGAACCACGCGAATCCTTCAGCCTCGACGGCTTCGCCGATAACGACGATGGCAGTTCCGCCTGGCAATTCGGCGACGACATCGGCCCCGGTCGATGGCTCTTCGCGGAGACGTACTCCATCGTCGGACGTGACGGCTGCGCCGGCGCCCGAGAATTCCCCGCCGGCGGGCGTCACGCTCTGGGCGATACCGGCCCAGGGAGTCGCGGCCGGACCGGCAGCGGCAGCTCCCGTGCTGGATACCCCGAGACGAATGACGGTCGCGCTGCCCTGCTGGGCATCGCGAGGCACATCGTTCATGCCACCTGGGAAGAAGACGGCCGCTCCGGCTGGGACAAGTTGCTCCTGCCCTTCCCCTGATCGCGCCTCAGGTTCCTTGCCGTTGCCCGAGAGCTGAAACTCACCGCCCAGCAGGGTGAAGCCGACCTGCCCCTTGTCGACCGCGATCAGGACCGGGCCGGGCCATCCGGGAAGGGAGTCGCCGGGTTCGAGCACAATTGCATCCAGTTGCAGCGTGAAGGGAGCAGCGGGCCACCCCGGTGCGGCGGCATCACCGAGGATCACGGATGAGACGCCGGACATCGCGTCGGCACCGGGGGCGCCGTTGACCCATTCCGACCCGGGCGGCCGCCCCGCGCCGGCGGGAAGAATCACGACGGTCAGGATGGCGGCGGGCCGATCGCCGTCATTTCGGAACCCGAAGGCGGTTCCGGCGGGGTAGACCACCTGGTCTCCGCTGGCGAGGTCGAACGTTGCGCCGGATTCCGGGATGACGACCCGCTCGCCCGACGCGGTTGCGACCGCGACCGCCGCTGCGGTTTCAACCGTGACGACGCCATGTTCGATCACCCCGATTTCGGGTCCCGGGTGGCTATGCATGGGTACGGCGGCGCCGGGTTGGAGAACGATGCGAACCAGCCGAAGGAACGCTGGAGGCGGGGGGAGTTCGCCGAGTTCCACGGAGAGCAGCGTGCGCGACGGCTTGGCAACGGGCTCAGGCGTCGCGGTGTTCCGGGCGCAGGCGACCCGCCGCGCATCCGGGACCAACGCGAACGTCCCGGTTACGAGCATGGCTGAAGCGAACGCGCGCCTGTTCACCGGAGCGGATACCTCCACGAAACATCCAGCGCTTCGGGCACGGATGGAGGCGCTTCGACACGTGCCAACCGTACCCTGACCGATATACTCTACGCCGCTGCGCGACCGCTGCGCCACCGACTGGCTGCAGGCAGGCACGAAGCGGCTGCGGAACATCGGGCGCATTCCAGCGTTGTAGCAAACAGGACTGCGTTCTCCCATGCGAACGCCTGCGCCCGTCCCGCGTCAGTCCTGCCAGCCCGGAGGTGGACCCTGATGAATCGCCGCACGTTGATTTGCTCATCCGGCGCCGCCGGTGTTATAGCCCTTGCTGCCCTCGCCGCCGTTTCTCGTGGGGGGTTCGATGCCGCGTATGCACAGAACGGCGCGGGCACCCCTACCGTCGTAGCCGTCGATCCCTCGCAGGTGTCGGATTTGCAGACGCGGGTGGCCGAGTTGACCACGCGGGTCGCGGAGCTCGGCGGGGCTGATCCCGCGGCGCTCGAGGGGCGCCTTGGCGGAGGGCGATCGGGATTCGATGCCCGGTTCGGCGCGCCAGTGGGCTATCTCGGCGAGAACCTGCTTCAGTATTCCGCCGAGGGCATCGGCGCGATCACGGTCACCTTCGAAAATGGCGTGGCGACCGGGATTCGCGCGGATTCGCCGCGTCCGTCAGTGGTCGATCCGGCGCTTCCGGACCCGGCCGACTGGACTCCGGCGAGGGCTGCATCGGTGGCCGCCGAGTTGGCCCCGATGGACTCCGATCTCTCGGCGCAGCGAGCCGACTTCTCCTCCCCCCTCCGGGCGGCGAGCGAGGCGCTCCGGCAGGCGGGAGGCGCGGCGGCGGCAGGAGGATGCCTGCCAACCGGGCCGCGTGGATTCCAGGTGACGTGGAGTGCGCCCGACGCCGACCACGTCGCAGCTGTGATGCTGATGGCTGATCCTGCAGGCGAAGCCTCCGCGCCGCCGAAGCCGGAGCGGGCTGGCCGCAGCACCCGAGGCGCGAATGCGGTCGCCAACAGCAGCCTTGGGGGAGTTGTCTCGGTCAATGGACTTCGACTGCAAGCGGTCGATGTCAACCAGAGTGCCTCACGCATGCTGGCGGACGGCAGCGCGGTGAGCGACCTCTCGGTTGAATTGTCCATCGGCAACCAGACGCGCAAGCCGGTGCGATTCGATCCAACCGATTTCGTGCTGGTGGACGCCGACGGCTACGAACTCGTTGCCGGCTGCGGTGGCCCGGATCCGTCTCTGGCGCAGGCCGAGGTTGGGAAGGGCGAGGAGCTCGATGGATGGGTGACGTTTCTCGTCCCGGAGGGCTTTGCGCCGCAGAAACTTGTGATCCTGGCCGGTAACGCCCGCGTGGGGTTCACGTTGCGCTGAGCGGTCTCATGATCCAAGCAGGAGCATGGCAACCGCTGCACCCGTCAACGCCGCAGCGAGATTCACCACGTCGTTGTTCACCCAGGTCAGGCCTTTGGCGCGTTCGCCCGGAACGCCGCACGCGTCGATCGGTCGTTCCGAGATTTGCCCGCAGGCCGGGCATCGGTAGGTGATCTGAAGCGCAGCGCCAATCAGGCTGTCAACCAGCGAGCCCGCGATTCCGGCGAGCGCGATCGCCGCCGCGGCTGCGAACGCGCCCCTGGTCGTCGACTCCGCGGGAATGAGCATGGCGGCGGCAATTGCGATGACGAGCGCCCCTGCCACTGATCCAGCCGTTCCAAGCGCGGTAACACCTCCGGATGAGCCACGCGGCACGGGACTGCCGGTGGTGATCATCCGGGGAATGGCGCGACTCCTGCGCCCGATCTCGGTGGCCCAGGTGTCGGCGGTGACGGCGGCCAGCGAGCCCGCTACACCCGCGAGCCAGATCGGACGACTTCCGGCGTCGAGCGCCGAAAAGAGCGCGCAAAGGGCCGCAATGCCGCCATTTGCGGCGACCTGCACGGCATCCCGTTCGGAGCCGCGGCGCGCGATGCGGTCACCGCTCCCGCCGGTTCGAGATAGCAGGCTCGAACTGGCGAAAAAGAGGACCAGCAACACACCAGGTGCCCAACCGCCAAGACCGGCAACCGCCGTTCCAGTTATCCATGCTGCAATCGACCCGGACCGGGAGAGCGACCGGGAACGCCGCGCGGCGAAGGCAATGGCGGCGGCAAGAACGGCGGCCGCGGCGATTCGGAGTAGCAGGTTTGTCGCCGGCACGATGTCGTGTCCCTCGATCGAGTGGTCGTCAATAGTGGAATTCGACGGCCCTGCACGGTAGGATGACGCATAGTGCCCCTCTAGCTCAATCGGCAGAGCAGTGGACTTTTAATCCATTGGTTCAGGGTTCGAGTCCCTGGGGGGGCACCACCACGGGAGCGCAGAAGGTCGGATCCTGATGGACTCAGGGCGACCCGGCTGGCCCGTAGCGGTGCGTCTTGACGGCAATCCCGGGTTCTGACCCGGTCAGACGAGGGCTTCGCCGCCGAAGCTGGAATCCGCGCGCTCGGTCAACGAGGATCGGGCGACGACGCAAACGCGAGATCGCAACGTATTCGCGGTTCCCACCGTGGGTTGCTGTCGGCAGTACACTCCCGCCGTTCGGACATGCTAGGCACGGCGCGCGGCCCACCGGGGGCGGCGCCGACAGGATGGGAGCGAGCGTGAATCGGAGATCGTTGCTGCTCGGCGCTGGCAGCGCGGCGACTCGTGCGTGGCCGGCCGGCTGGGAGCGATCCGCTGCGGCCCAGGCGACGCCGGTCGCGTCCTCGCCCGTCGAACCGGAGACGCCGCGCGAGCTGGACTTCCGCCCGTTCGCTGACGCCCTCGAGGCGATGACCGACTGGCGCAGGCACGAACTCGAGGCCCTCATTCTCGAAGAAACCTTCGAGGGGCTGCACTCCCGAATGGACGCCGGCGAGCTGTCGAGCGAGGACCTGGTCATCTTCTACCTCGACCGAATTCGATGGCAGGATGTGGGCCGGTATCGCTCGGTCCTGGACCTCAATCCTGACGCGCTCGACCAGGCGCGCCAATTCGACCGGGAGCGGCGAAACGGGTGGAAGCGTGGTCCGCTCCACGGTCTTCCGATTCTGCTCAAGGATGTCATCGGGTCAGGCGAGCGACTTCGGACGACTGCCGGCGCCGCGGCCCTGAGCGAAGCGCGGACCGACCGGGACCCGCGCCTGGTGGCGGCGCTGCGGGATTCCGGCGCGATCATTCTCGGCAAGACCAACCTGTCGGAGTGGTCCTACTGGATGGCGTGGTATGCCCCCAGCGGCTTCAGTGCACTTGGCGGGCAGGTGGTCAGTCCGTATGGTGATGAACTCGACCCGCTCGGATCCAGCACCGGTTCGGCCGTTGCCGCAACGTGTTCGTTTGCCGCGGCGACGATCGGCACCGAAACCTTTGGGTCGATCATCGCGCCCTCGTCCGTCGCGTCGGTCGTCGGCGTGTATGCCACGCCTGGCCTCGTCAGCCGGGACCGGACTCTGCCGATCAGCGACGAGATGGACGCTCCCGGCCCGATTGCCCGCAACGTTCGCGACGCCGCCACATTGCTGACCGCGCTTGCCCGCGAGCCGGATCTCGATGATCCGCTGGTCGAGCAGGCGTGGGGAGTCCACGGAACAGACTTCACCAGGCGTCTGGACAAGGACGCCCTGCGAGGAAAGCGGATTGGCGTCATGGGCGCTGGAGCTGAGAGTGGGCTGACTGCTGCGGAACTCCCCCGCTGGCTTGGGCTGGCAGAGGCAGCCGAGGCGCTGAACGACCTTGGCGCAACGGTGGTGCCCATTCTCGCCCCGGCGTTCGCGCTGACCGGCCCCGGATTCGAACCGCCCCTGAACCGCACAATGCGCGATGGCGTGGAAACCTACCTGCGTGCCACGAATGCGCCCGTTCGCACGCTTGCCGAGATCGTCGCCTTCAATCTGGCGGACGCCGCCGCGCGTGCGCCCTATGGACAGGAGCGGTTGCTCGCATGCGCCGGGACGACGCTGTCGCCTGCCGAGGCACGGTTGATCGCCGACAGCAACCGGCGGCAAGCGCGGTCATATCTGGGGCGAATCATGGGGCCGAACCGGCTCGACGCGATCGTCGGTCCGGACAACATCCACGCCATGATCTATCCGTTCGCCGCGGCCCCCGCAATCTCGGTTCCGGGCGGGTTCAATGTGGACGGCGTTCCCTTCGGTGTGACGTTCATCGGCACGCTGCGCGGTGAGGCCGAACTCTTCGGGTATGCCTACGCATTCGAGCAGGGGACGCGCTGGAGAATTCCGCCAAAACTCTCGCGCTGACTGGTCAAGACGGCGGATCAGCTTGGGAAGTTGTCGCCGCCATTGTTGCCGCCGCCGCCGCCGCCGCCGCCTGCGCTGCCGCCCCCTGCCGTGCCGCCTCCTCCGTCGAGGGAGGCTCCGGATCCGCTCTCGAAGGTCATGTTGCCGGTCTGGATGAAGAAAGACCCATCCGCGTCGCGGATGTACGCAAGGTCGCCATTGTCGTAGCCGAATGCGCCGGTCTCCGGATCGTAGGAGATGTTCGTGTCGGTGTCGCCGGGGTCGCCGCCGTTGTTCCCGCCGCGGGCGCGGTCCGCTCCGGTCAATTTGTCAGCGTAGTCCCGGAGACGGCTCGCGGCATCGCCGGCACGACCGCCGACCGGGTCGCCGTTGTTACCGGTGTCGTTGGTGTTGTTGTCGTTATTATTGTTGTTGTTATTGTTATTATGATTGCGGTTATTGTTGTTCCCATGTTTTTCGACCGATACCTCGTTGCCGATCGCCCCATCGGCGTCACGCGCCAATGAGCTGTCGTCAAGAGCCCCGAAGACGAACGAGCCACCGTTCGCACTCGCCGAAGCGCGACCGCCATCGCCGGCGCGATCCCAGTAATCTCGGATGCCGCTGCCGGCGTGATCTCCGCTGCCGCGACGGGTCCGCCGGCCTGCTTCCACGGCGAGCGGTCCGAGCACGGCTCCCGCCGCAACGGTGGCGGCGGCGAGCTTTCGCGCCCAATCCAGGTTGGCCATGTTCCTCGTGCGTCCTTCCCGGCTGGCGCGAGCCTGAGGCTATGATGAACGTACACCTAATCCATAGTGTACAGGACGTTCCTGCATCGATGACGCGTCGCGCATCTCGCGGGTTTCCTTGCAGCCAATTTCACCACGCTGCAGCACGCGATCGGGCTCAGCGTACCCGGAATCGTCGAAGCGCCGAATCTGCAGCGTGATACCCGGCCATCCCGTGCACCCCTCCACCCGGAGGCGTTGCGGATGAGCAAAGGTAGATGCCCGGGTTTGGGGTGGAGTAGGGGCTGCGAGCGGGATTTGCGGATCCAAGAGTGGTTCGGATACTCGGCAGCAACCCGCCGATCGATCCGCCCGGAAACGCCGGATTGAAGACTTCGAACGCGGATGGAGACGTAACGATCCGGTGTTCGATCCGGTCTCGAAACCCGGGAGCAAAGCGCGCGATCTGAGCTTCGATCCTGCCGGTCATGTCGAATGACGCGCCCCGTGGAACGTGGCAATAGGCCCAGAAGAGGTGCTTCCCCGCAGGCGCCCGGCCGGGATCGGCAACGGTAGGCTGCCCGGCAATCAGGAACGGTCGTTCGGGACAGCGTCCCGCAAGCACCTCTGCCTCGGCGAAGGCGATCTCCTCGAATGACCCGCCGAGGTGCAGCGTCCCGGCATTGGCGCATTCTGGGTCGAGCCAGGGAACGGGACCGTCGAGGACGAAATCGACCTTGAAGGATCCGGGTCCGAATGGGAATCGCTCCCATGTCCGGCGGAAGCGTTGCGGCAGCTCGCCTTCGCAAATTGTTGAACTTTGCATCGGGTCGATATCGAGCAGTGTCAACCCGGGTCGCCCGAGTTGGTGGAGGCTGGTTACGGTGATGTCGGTTTCCACCCGGCCGCCGAGATCAGCCAGGACACCCCCAAGCGCCTCGGCCAGCCGGAATGCGCCACCTGCTGCCAGCGGCCAGCCTGCCTCATGGGCCAGCGCTCCGAGGAGGAGACCAATCGCTCCGGAAAGTGGCCGGTCAAGGCGCAGGAATGCGTGGGCGGCAAGGCCGGCGAAGAGTCCCCGCGCGGCCCTCGTGGTGAACCGCCCTGCGAGCGTCGTGGCGGGAAGAAACCCCAGTCCGGCAAATCTGATTGCGGCCACTGGGTCAGGTCCGGGGCGTGGCGGGCCGAGGATGGACGGCAGAAGTGACGGTAGATCCCGGACCGTCGGATCGAACAGCGCACGCCATGCTGGACCATCGGGTCCAAGCGTGGACGCGGTGTCATCGAGACTTTTGTGAAGGATTGCGGCGGGGCCATCGTCGAAGGGATGGGCCAGGGGAACTGCCGGATTGAGCCACCGTAATCCGTGTTGCTCGAGTGGCAATTCCGTGAAAAAGGGGGAGGCCGCAGCGAGCGGGAAGACCGAGGCGCAATGGTCGATGACATATCCCTTCAGGCTGTCGCGATCCGAACGCAAGCCGCCACCGATCTCACTCGCGGCCTCGACCACGCGCACGGCGAGACCAGCCTGTGCGAGCCGGATCGCGGCGGCGAGTCCGTTGGGCCCTGCTCCGATAACCGAGACGTCTTGAGGTATGCGGTGTTTCATGGCCTGGCTCCCGTACGTTGGGTGACATCAGCGAACGGTAGCGGAATCCGTTCTCCCGGTCCGTGCGTAGATGACCCCAGCAAGGGGCACGTTCGCTCCGGAACCTGGGACCGATGGGGGGTGTTTCCAGGAAGGCCCGCGGAACCGCAGTCCGCCCCCGGGCGTTGTACGAACGTAACGAGTTGATCCGGTTGCGGCTTGCGGCTTGCGGCGGGGAGGTACTGATGAAGACGAACGAACGAGCGGTGTCCGGGGTCGCGATGGCAGTCGCACTGACCTTTGGGGTCACGCTCGCCGCAGGCGCCCAGAACATCGAGGTCCATGACGACGGAAGCAACGTCAGCCACAACGCATCCGGCGCTAGCAACGTCCGTATGGAGCGGAACAATGGGCGCGAGGCCGCGCTGTCCGGCGACGGGCAGGGTAATCAGGAGATCCACCGGGGACGCAACAATGTTCCCGACCGCTCCCGCACCCACGGCCAGAACAAGGGCGGCAAAGATTCCTATGGCGGGGATTCCTACAATGGCGACTCCTACGGCGGCGATTCCTACGGAGGCCAGATGGCTGGCTACGTCGATCCCGCGTCCCAGTCGTGGCAGCCGGAGGCAATAGCGGACGCCTCCGCCGCGCCAGTTGCGGCGATGCCCGCGGCCCCCGTGATCCCGGCCGGCGGGTCGCCCACGAACCCCGTTCGTCTGCCGAATACGGGCACTGGGCCGCTCGATCTTGCCGGGCTGATCGCTGCGCTGGGCGCAGGTTCTGTTGGGTCCGCAATGCTCGCGGTAGTTCACCGGCGCCGCTGAGCACACGGCCTGGTTCTTTCGGTACGCGCGAGACCGACAGCGTGTCGGGCCTCGCGCGTTTCGTGTTTTCCGCTGCCGCGTGGCCGTTGCAGCGATGCCGTACTTTCCCGAAGCCGCTTGACACCGCATCGTGCATCTCAATAGAATCGGGGAGGTCGTGAAATTTGCATAGATTTGAAGGATTTGCGAAGGTTTCATGCGAGCTTCCCGGCACGAGTCCCGACATTCAGATCGCACGTCACAGGCTGGGCGCGTGCGGGCAATCGGGGCATGACCCCGGCGGAGAAGCCTTCCCTGATTCGAATCGGGACGCGCGGCAGCGCCCTGGCTCTGGCGCAGGCCAGGCGAGTCGGCGAATTGCTTGAGGCGGCACATCCCGGGGTCGCGGTCGAGATCGTCACCATCGACACCCAGGGCGACCGTGACAAAACATCCTCGCTGACCGTGATCGGTGGCCAGGGCGTTTTCACGAGCGCGGTGCAGGCTGAATTGCTGGCGGGGCATGTGGATATCGCCGTTCATTCGGCGAAGGATCTACCTGCGGTCTCACCGGAAGGTTTGGTGATCGCGGCGTTCCCCGAACGTGAGGATGCGCGTGACGTGCTCGTGTCGCGCCACGGGTCCACATTGGCCGATCTGCCGGAAGCCCCCGTGATCGGAACGTCATCGCGGCGACGGGCGATGGAGTTGCTTGCGCTGCGGCCGGACGCTCGGATCCATGACCTTCGGGGAAACATCGATACCCGGCTGCGGAAATCGGAGTCCGCGGAGCTCGATGCGATCGTGCTGGCCGCCGCTGGCCTTGTCCGTCTCGCCTGGCACGACCGCGTGTCCGAATGGCTGCCGATCGACCAGTTCGTACCTGCGCCCGGGCAGGGCGCGCTCGCTGTCGAGGTGCGAGCGACTGATCGCGTGATGGTGGAGGCGCTCGCGGCAATCGATGATCCCGAGGCGGGAATCGCGGTCCGGGCTGAGCGGGCGTTCCTTTCCGCGGTTGGCGCCGGGTGCACGGTGCCCCTGGGTGCGCACGTACGGCGGGAAGGGAGCGCGTGGGTCCTGCGCGCTGTATTTGGCGAGATGGGTGGCCAGGCTGCCCGACTCGTGCGTGAACTCGACCCGGAACGGATGAATGCCGATGCGGCGGCGGCGGCGATCGAGCTTATTCACCGCCAGTTTTCCGGGCGCAACCGGCCGCGGGTTCTGGTGACCCGTGCAGAGGCCCAGGCAGAGCCGCTATCGGCTGCCCTGGTTGCGGCGGGCATGGCGCCGGTCATCTACCCTGTCCTGCGGATCGAGGCGCCGGAATCAGTTGACGAGCTCGATGACGAGATCCGTCGGCTCGCCTCGGGCGGGTATGACTGGGTGGTCTTTACCAGCGCCAACGCGGTCGAGAGTGTCGCAACCCGGTTGGCTGCGCTCGCGCTCGATGTGACCGGTCTCGGCGAGGTGTCCATCGCCGCTGTCGGTCGTGCCACTGCCGGCGCGGTCTCTCGCTACGGGTGGCCGGTCCCGTTCGTGCCGGGCGAGGCCACCGGAGCGTCGCTCGGTGAGGAACTGGCGGAGCGCATCGGCCCCGGCTCGCGAGTGCTGCACCCTCGCGGGAATCTCGCGCGCGATGAGGTGGCGCAGCGGATC